>CAZLCF010000011.1:8822-18221 GCA_964557905.1 uncultured Rikenellaceae bacterium
TCTCCTGTACAGTGAGTAGCTCCGCACTTAATGACTCCAATGGCCTTCATTTCTGAGATTATTTCATCCATTTCCTTATCAGATTTCTGTAACAGATGAAATCCTCCGAATACCATGTAAATATTCTTGTTAAATACTGTCTTGATTTCCTTAAGCATTTCAACTATCCCCGGGTGCGAACATCCGGTCATAACTACAAGCCCCTGTTTTGTATTCAGCACCAGAGCCTGTTCTGCTGTCTGGTAATCAAACTCACCCGACGTGTAAAGGTTTTCACAGATCTTTGCAGGTTCTTTAACCAGAACTGGTTCCAGACTGAAACCGGTCATCCTCTTTTTAAACGACTCCGAAAATGAGTAAGGAATAATAACCGGGATATTTTTTTTCATTTCAATAAATGCCGGGATCCCTGCAGTATGATCACCATGTTCATGTGATATAACGAGGAAGTCGATCTTTGAAGCATCAAGTCCCATGTTCCTGAAATTGGAGGCAAAAATATGAGGTTTTGTACCAGTATCAAAAAGAATTGTTTTATCCAGACCTTCAATCAGAATGGCATAACCCCAATCTGGCTGTAATCCGCTGATTTTAACATAATTGTCATAGATCACCTTTACAGTCACCGCTTGTTCAATACCATTATCAGCAGTTATTCCAACTACTGATGCTTCCAGGTACTTGTATTCCTGCCCCTGCGTCGGTACAATTATAAGCAGGAATAAGAGGTTAAACAGAATAAATGCCCTTGTTCTCATTTTTGCAGATTATTGGTTTTTATGTTCTTTCTTACTTCCCTTTAGCAATAGATTAAAGTTATTTTATCTCTTCAGTGATCGCAGATAACATGACGGAAAACTGATCTCATTGATTATTTCAGGATTGATATTTTCTTTGCATTCAGCCGGATTACAGCAAGTTACACAGTTCCTCTTAAGTGCTTTAAATGATTTCAACATAATATCAGTTGAAAGAAATCCCTGTTTTACAGGTTCTTTTTTCATCAGGCCTGTACTGAGATACTTTTTGTTATCATCAGAAAATACAGTAACAACATTTGCTTCGGGCCCGAGTTCGATAAGTTTCATCACTGCACCCAGAAAATTTGCTCCCGATGATATTCCAATTGCAATTCCAAGCTCATATGCAAGTCTCTGAGCCATGATTACTGAATCGCCATCATCGACAGAAACTATTTCGTCAAGTTCATCAAGATGGATCAATGAGGGAATAAACTCATCCGAGATTCCCTGGATCCTGTGGGCTCCAACTTTATATCCGGTTGACAGTGTAGGTGAGTTAGATGGTTCCAGGGGGTAAAGCTTCACCTCAGGATTCATTTCCTTCAGATAACGACCTGTTCCCATTATTGTCCCGCCGGTTCCGACTCCGGCAACGAATGCATCAGTTTTTAAACCATGCATCCTCATTTGCCACCAGATCTCAGGTCCGGTGGTTGTGTAGTGAGCCATGGCATTATCTTCATTTTCGAATTGTCTGGGAAGAAAATTATTTGGACCTGAGGCTGCCATCTCCCGGGTACGATTTATGCTGCCTATAAATCCTCCTTCTTCCTTACTAACAAGGACAATATCAGCGCCATAGCTTCTTATAAGGTTTTTACGTTCATCACTCATCCAGTCGGGCATAAAAATAGTTACCGGGTGACCAAGGGCCCTGCCGACTCCAGCGAAGGCTATACCTGTATTTCCGCTTGTTGCCTCTATTATTCTGTCACCTGGTTTAATAATATTTTTCCGGTAAGCTTCACGTATAATATGAAGGGCCATTCTGTCTTTTATACTTCCTGTCATATTGAGATGTTCCGCCTTGGCATATATCTGACCTGGTTTCCCTTTATATAGAAATTCTATCTCGAAAAGAGGCGTATTGCCTATGAGACTCGTCAGTCCCTGAATATTTTTACCTATCTCTGCTTTTTCAGGATTATTTTTAATAATCATTGAGTGCTGATCTTTAATTGCTTAAATATATGAATTTATCTTCATGATCTTTTACGAATCCAATTACAGCACTGTCCTGAAGTCCTGCTTCCTTAAGGTCTGTCAGAATCTTTTCTTTAAGACCACAAGGGACACTTAAAAGAAGACCTCCTGAAGTCTGTGCATCACAAGCGGCCATTTTAAGATTATAGTCGAGATCTGTTCCTGAATGAGAATCATTTTCAACAAATTCAAGATTACGGAATGCAGCTCCGGGAATACAACCCTGATCCACAAGTGAGTAAGTATTTCCGATAAGCGGTACCTGGCTCATATTAAGTGTAATTGATACACTACTTGCCTTTGCCATTTTAAGTGCATGACCTGCAAGGCCAAAACCTGTAATGTCAGTTGCACCCCTGATACCATGCTTTTTCATTACCTCTGCTCCTGATGCATTAAGAAGCTTCATAACAGCTTTTGCCTGAGCAACATCATCTTCTGAGGCTAATCCAAGACGCTGGCCAGCAAGAATAACTCCTGTTCCGACAGGCTTGGTAAGTATCAATACATCTCCTGGCTTTGCTCCTGTATTGGCAATAATCTTTTGAGGATGAACATACCCGACAACCGCCAGCCCGTATTTGGGAGGGAAATCGTCAATAGTGTGTCCGCCTATAATTCTGACTCCCGCTTTGGCTGCCATATCAGCACCGCCTCTAAGGATATCACCATATGCTTCAAAGGGCAGCTTTGATGAGGGGAACATCATGATATTGAGGGCGATAACCGGTATACCGCCCATTGCATATATGTCGCTTATAGAGTTGGCAGCTGCTATCTGTCCGAATTCATAAGGATCGCTGCAGACCGGAGGGAAAAAATCGGTGGTGAACACCAGGGCAAGATCATCATTGACCTTGTAGACTCCTGCATCGTCATGGGTATTAATATCTACAAGAATATTGGGATCGTCAGGGAGAGGAAGATGCTTAAGTATCTCCTCAAGCTGTTTCGGAGGTATCTTTGCAGAGCATCCGCCATTCTCAACCATTTGAAGAAGATCAATCTTCATTACTTATTTATATTCAGGGCTTTATAACATTTGTGGCTGAAGCCATCACTTTGGCAATTTCATACATATTGCTTAAGGTGCCAATATGGATTTTTTCCTCAAGAGCATAATATTTGACACATGTGGCACATGGAAGTAATCCGACACCCATTTTTTCAATTTCCCTCAGGTGTTCAATAACAGGTGAATCATCTTTTCCAAGCATAACACCCCTGTTGTAAAAAACCATCTTCGCCGGCAGAACATCAAGATCTTTTATTGCTTTTATGAAATTGGCCATAAGCAGATTACCTAGCTCATCATCCCCGACACCCATTTTATCGGAGGCAAATGCAATTACAAAATTACCCTGCGAAAAATGAGGGATATCCGTTGTACAGTAATTTTCTGGTTTTATCCGGGTAAATTCATCGGTTTCTTTTTTTATTGTAAGTGTCCATACACCTTCTGATTCCTCAACAGAAAATTTTGTTTTATTGTCTTTCAGAAAACGTTTAAGGTTATTCAAGGATGTCTGATTATCAGTCAGGACTTTAAATGACTCACCTGTTTTTGTCTCCTTTAATGCTTTTTTAGTGGCAATAATTGGTTCAGGACACTTCTGGCCTCTGGTATCTATTATTTGCATTCAGATGAAAATAAATGATTCTCAAAAGTAGTAAAGAAGTTGAAGAATTGAAAAAAGTCTGCCTCTCCATTACGATTGATAATAAAACCTGTAATTTTGAATTTCAATTCAGATCATCATGAGAAAACTGCCTTATTATATCATTTTTTTATTGGTTTTAATATTTTCTCAGCAAATATCGGCTCAGAATAATATTGATAAGAAATCACTTACAGGTTCCTGGTTTGGAAGGATTAGTGCGGGTGCTGTTTCTTTACGGGTAGTTTTTAATCTGCTGATTTTGCCACCGATGCTGAAGCGGCCTTCAATTTCCTTAAAACACGGTCAGAGATCAGATCCGCTGCCATCGGGCTTATCGGACATAGTGAAGGCGGCTTCATCGCTCCCATTGTTGCTGCCTCTAACCAGCAAACGGCTTTTATCATTTCTCTTGCCGGCATGGGTGTCTGTGGTGAAAAAATTACCGAATGGCAAGCCCGTGATATTGGCCGGCTATCTGGGACTGATGAGAAAGAAATAGAAAAGAGCATCTCGACAAATAAGAAGTTATTGGCAGTCCTGAAAAAGGAGCCGGATGATAAGAAAGCCGAAGAAAAGATGATTGCGCGTTACAGGAAAATACTCCTCAAAGAGAAGACCTCTGCAGAAGATATTGAGAAGGCGGTCACAAACCTGAAGCAAACCAATCCACCTTTCACTTATAAATGGACAAGATTTTATCTCTCAACAGATCCGGCAGTTTTCTGGAAAAAGGTTAAATGTCCGGTCCTGGCATTAAATGGTGAAAAAGATCTGCAGGTGGCTGCAGATGAGAACCTTAAGGCTATTGAAAAAGCACTTATATCAGGCGGAAATAAATCAGTAAAAACAATAAAATTCCCGGAACTGAACCATCTTTTCCAGCATTGCAAGACCGGCCTTATCACAGAATATGGAGAGATCGAAGAAACCTTCTCTCCTGAGGTTCTGGAGATTATTGCTGACTGGATCCATCGATTATAATTCTGAGCAAAACAGATCAGAAAATGCGTCACCTTCTGTTAAACTTATTCTTTTTATTCTGTGCGGCTCAGCTCTCTTCGCAGGTACTCATAAATGAGTTTTCATCCTCGAATTTCAGTGGGGTCACGGATGAAGATGGTGATCATAGTGACTGGCTTGAACTGTACAATTCTTCTTCGCTGGAGACCAATCTGGATGGCTATCATCTTTCCGATGATGCACAAAACCTTAAAAAATGGACTTTGCCGGCTATTATCATGAAGCCTGGTTCTTTTCTCCTGGTCTTTGCATCTGATAAAAACAGGACTGCGCTTCCTGTCAGCTATCAGACTATCATCCATAAAGGTTCGAACTGGAAATATTTTGTACCCTCATCAGAAATTGGGAATTCATGGAAAAATATAGGTTTTGATGATGCCGGCTGGAATACAGGACCCAGCGGATTTGGTTATGGAGATAACGACGATGCCACCGTATTAAATAACATCATAAGCGTATTTATCCGTAAAGAGTTCATAATAAGTGATCTCCAGGATATTTCTGACGTGGTCCTCAGTATTGACTACGATGATGGATTTGTAGCTTATATCAACGGGCATGAGATTGCAAGGAGCAATCTTGGGACAACCGGATCCATGGTTACATACAACCAGTATGCAACAAGCTATACTGAGGCAACAATGTATGCAGGAGGGAATCCGGTTAATTATCAGATTTCTGATCCGCCTGGATTCCTCGTCGAGGGCGTTAATATCCTGGCAATCGAGGGTCATAACAACAGCTCCGGATCCAGTGATTTCAGCCTTATCCCAATGCTAAGCCTTGGATTCAGGGGAGCAGGATATGCCGATGATTTTCCGGAATATATTCAGCTCAATGGCAATAAATTGCATACTAATTTTAAGATTAGTAATGAAGGTGAGACCCTTATCCTTTCCAAACCCGATTCTTCAGTTATAGATTCACTGTCGCCGGTTCAGCTGGTTGCAGATATTTCCTATGGACGGAAATCAGACGGAGAGAGCTCATGGTTTTATTTTGCTTCTCCGACTCCGGGCAGCAGTAATATTTATGACGGCTTCAGCACTCTTCCACAAAGCGACACTGTGAAATTCTCTGCTGAGGGAGGTTTTTTCCAGACAGGCTTTGAGCTTCAGCTGTCATCCAATGACCCGGCTGATACAATATACTTCACTCTTGACGGATCTGAACCTTTCCGGGATGACTCACTCTATGCAGTACCTATTCAGATCTCAGATAATTGTGTGGTCAGGGCAAGATCACTTAATTTTCAAAAACTTCCGGGAGCGGTTTCCTCGAACACATACTTCACAAGGAATCATACCTTACCGGTAGTTTGCATAAGCACGAATCCCGAAAACCTCTGGGATTATTATACGGGCATCTATGTTTTGGGCCCGAATGCATCAAATGAGGATCCAAATCTTGGAGCAAATTTCTGGCAGGACTGGGAAAGAAAAGCCCATATGGAATTTTATGATATCAATGGGATTAAGCAAATCGATCAGGGAATAGGAATCAAAATCTTCGGAGCCTGGTCACGAAGCCGGCCTCAAAAATCTCTGGCGCTGTTTGCCCGAAGTCAATATGGCAAAGGTTCATTTGAGTATAAGTTTTTCAAGGATAAGCCTGTTGATAAATTTGAATCGCTTGTTCTCAGAAATGGAGGCAATGACTGGGATCAGGCAATACTCAGGGATGGATTGACTTCTGTACTGATAAGTAATATGGATATAGACCGGATGGCTTTTCAACCAACAGTAGTCTACTTAAACGGTGAATACTGGGGGATCCTTAATTTACGTGAAAAGGTAAGCACAAATTACATTGCCGAGAACCATTATGTGAATCCTGATGATGTGAACCTGCTTGAAAGCAATGCAAGTATTATTGATGGGACCAACACATCCTATCTTCAGATGACCAGTTTCCTGAATTCAAATACACTTGAGACAGAAGAGAAGTACCTTCAGGTCAGCAACAAAATAAATGTAAACAATTTCATTCAGTATCAGCTGACAGAGATATATGTTAACAACAAGGACTGGCCCGGAAACAATATCAAATATTGGAATACAAATGAACCAGGTAGTCTATGGAGATGGATAATTTTCGATACTGATTTCGGCTTTTCGATCTGGGAGAGTTCCGCATATATGTACAACACTCTTGAGTTTGCTTTGGCCACGAATGGACCTAACTGGCCTAATCCTCCATGGTCAACATTACTGCTCAGGAAGATGTTGTCAAATCCTGTTTTCAAACGTGAGTTTATAAACCAGTATGCTGACAGATTAAACACCAGCTTTGCTCCTGACAGGGTAATTTCTGTCGTCGATTCACTTAAACAATTATATGTATCTGAAATAAACGACCATCTTAACCGCTGGGGACTGAGTTACAGCAACTGGCAGAACAATCTTACAAATATTAAGAATTTTGCCACCTACCGGCCGGATTATTGCAGAAATCATATGAAATCAGTATTCGGGCTAGGTGAAACTTTTTCTATAAGGATCGAGATCAACAGCCCCGGTTTGGGAAAAGTCAGGGTGAATTCGGTTATACCTGATACTTACCCCTTCTCCGGTATTTATTTCAAAGGAGTACCCATAAAACTAACCGCAGTTCCGGCTGCGGGAAATAAGTTTCTGTATTGGGAAAACAGCGGTTTCATCTCATATTCAAGGACTATAGACTATAATATGGCAGCACCTGGCACATTCAGAGCTGTATTTGGTACTGCTAAGAGTACTGATAATAAAATAGTTATAAATGAAATCAACTATAACTCCTCTCCTGAGAAAGATTCAAAAGACTGGATTGAGCTTTATAATTCAGGAAATACATCTGTAAATCTTAAGGATTGGATCATCAGTGATGCTGGTCCGGAATCCGGCTTCATTATCCCTTCCGACATAATTCTTGCACCAGGGACACTGGTTGTTATTTGCCGTGAAACTGAGGCATTCAGTCTTATCTATCCAAAAATCAAAAACATGACTGGTGAAATGAATTTTGGCCTCAGTAGTTCGGGTGATGATATCAACCTGTTTGATCCTCAGGGAAATCTTATTGATTTTGTAAAATATACTCCTGATTCACCCTGGCCGACCGATGCAAATGGAACAGGGGCATCCATTGAGCTGACTGATCCTTTCAAGGATAATAATTTGGGAGGAAATTGGAAATCCAGATATGACGGAGGTACTCCGGGAGAAAGGAACTTCCTGACTGATGTCACTGCCACGGATGAAAACTCCTCTTCGGGATGTACCATAAGCTGCTTCCCAAATCCTTTCCGGGATTTCACCTCTCTCAGCTTTGAAGTCAACAGACCGGGAAGATACAAGCTTGAAGTTTATGACCTGCAGGGCAGATTACTGAAAATCCTTGCAGATCAGATTTTTGAACCGGGACAATACTTTTTAGAATGGGATGGCAAAGATTCCTTCGGGGGACTGACCAGAAGCGGCATTTACATTATAAGGCTTTCGGGAGCTGGCATGAGCCGCAACCTTAAAGTTATTTATCTGGAGTAAATAAATAATACCTATCACAAAACGGGTAATTTATTTTTACCTGAATATGGCTCTTTTAAGATCAGGATTTTGAGATTTCAGCAATACGCTTCAGAATGATCCTGCCCCTGGCTACAATACCTGCTGCAGAGTCCTCTGCCTGAAGCATAGTGATTGATGCAGCGAGCTCGTTAACCAGTCCGGGATAAATAAGTGCAAGCTTATAGATGATCTCCATTGAATAGGCTTTAATTGCAATAGCTGAAGAACCTGAATTAAGAGCTTTGAAACAATGGTCCGCAAGTATACCATGGTGGCGTTCGCTGATTTTTTGAAGGTCAGTAAGGGAAAGGATCCTTAAGAAAGAACGCTGAGTACTCTCATTATCTATCCCGTTTAATTCTTCAGTGATTTTTTTAAGATGAGGATAAATCAGTTCGGGGAATTTATCACATACTTTTGAAAGAGTCCATGAGGCGCGGAATGCAAGCTTTCTGTCAGGGCTGTAAGAATAATCGAGCAGTTTTTGAAAAAGAACCGGGTTTTCTCCGGCTGAAGCTGCTATCCATTCGGCTTCCTGCATGCTCATCATGTTGTTGATCATCCTCTGAAGATCTTTGTCAACCGCCTCTGATTGCTCAGTATCCGATGATGGTTCCTTATTAATTGTTTGTTTGCCAATAATTTCCAGGTACCGGCGGGCAATAAATACATCTGCCTCACAGAAATCGACTGATCCCAGATCTTCGGGAGATACCCATTTAAAATCTGCATGCTCCGACATCACCGGCAACTCATCAAGAGTATCGCAAATAAAAGGTATGAGAGTTATTTTTTTATGACCATAGTCGTGTACAACACTCTCAAATTTCCTGCAGATGATCACCTCCATTGACAATTCCTCCCTGATTTCACGGATGATGCATTCTTCTTCTGTTTCCCCATCCCGCAGCTTGCCTCCGGGAAATTCCCACTTAAAAGGGTGATCTGTTTTTTCACCCCTTTGAACCACGAGCATCTCGTTGTCTTCATTTCTTATTATGGCACAGGTCACTAAGATCATAAAATTATCAGGCTGAGATATCTTCGTAAAGGGGGATCACCAGTAAAAAATCATACTTCTTCTGTTCATGATAAATCCTGCAGGCATAATGAACTATCCCATTGGTAACTATCAGATAGGGCACTTTGAATCCCATATTATAACAA
>CAZLCF010000011.1:18231-24139 GCA_964557905.1 uncultured Rikenellaceae bacterium
AGGTTGTCCAGCCCTGTTATGAACCAGGATATCAACCCTCTTCCTGAGCTTATTGAATCCCGACATAACTTCGATCCCGATAAGTCCGGGAGGATATTTTCCTTCATGAATCAGGTACTGTACAAAATTCTGTCTTACCCATTCTTCAGGGGTGAGCTTCACATATTTCTTCCGTAACGGATCGAAGATCATTTCAGACCCCTCTGTTCCGCTGATCCTGAATGAATATTCCGGCAGATTTAACTGTTTCAACTTTGTTTTGTACTTTTGAATCCAGGAATAATGTAAATGATCCTATTATTCCTTTGTGGTAAAAACAATTAACCACAAAGTAACACTAAGGATAACACAAAGTAACACAAAGGAAGAAAAAAGATAAATAATTATACCTGGATAAAATACACAGTCTGATAATATGAAAACCAAAGAAGAAATTGTTAATAACTGGCTCCCAAGATATACCGGCAAAGAATTAAAGACATTCGGTAAATATTTTCTGCTTACCAATTTCATGTATTATGTTGAACTCTTTGCAAAATGGAATAAGGTTGAGATTGAAGGGAAGGACAAGAACATGCCAAGTGCAACAGCTGGTGGGATAACTATCATTAACTTCGGAATGGGAAGTCCAAATGCTGCAACTGCTATGGATCTGCTAAGCGCTGTAGAGCCAAATGCGGTTCTGTTCCTGGGCAAGTGCGGAGGGCTCAAGAAAAAAAATATGGTCGGTGACCTGATACTCCCTATAGCTGCCATCAGAAGCGACGGAACATCAAATGATTATCTTCCTGTAGAAGTTCCGGCACTTCCTGCATTCAAGCTTCAAAGTGCAATCTCAACAGCGATTGTACGATATAAGAAGGAATACTGGACGGGCACCGTATATACCACAAACAGAAGGGTATGGGAGTACGACGAAAGGTTCAAGAAATATCTCGTAAAGACCAGGGCAATGGCGATTGATATGGAGACCGCAACAATTTTTACAGTAGGATTTGCAAATGAAATACCCACCGGAGCCCTGCTTCTTGTTTCTGATCAGCCGATGATATCTACAGGCATTAAAACTGCTGCAAGCGACAAGAAGGTAACCAGCAAATATGCTGAAACGCACCTGAAGATCGGGATCGACGCACTTAGAGAAATAAAGGATAACGGAATATCTGTAAAACATCTAAGGTTTTAAGATGGCAGTCACCTATGAAGAGATAATATCTGATCTGAAGAAACGGATCTTTAAACCGGTCTATTTTCTTGCCGGGGAGGAGCCTTATTATATTGACCTGATAACGGATTATATTGAAGAGAAGGTACTCCCTGAAGCGGAAAAATCGTTCAACCAGGTAATACTTTATGGAGAAGATACGACTGTCCCGGCAATAATTGATACTTCACGGAAGTTTCCAATGATGTCGAGCCACCAGGTGGTAATAATAAAAGAAGCACAAACTCTGAGAAAAATAGAAGATCTTATTTTTTACCTTGAAAAACCTCTCCAGTCAACAATCCTGGTAATCAATTATAAATACAGGGTAATTGATAAAAGGACAAAGTTCTATAAAGCCCTGGAGAGTCATGCCGTTTATTTTGAATCGCCACGGTTAAGGGATTATCAGGTCCCTGCCTGGATTGAAAGGTACCTGATGGCGCAGGGCATTAAAGCTGATCCCAATGCCAGTGCCATGCTCACGGAATATCTCGGAACCGATCTTCACAAAATTGTAAATGAGCTGACCAAACTTATAATCACACTTCCTTCGGGGAAACCTGTAATCACCACCTCTCTTATTGAAAAGAATATCGGGATCAGCAAGGACTATAACAATTTTGAACTGCAAAAAGCTGTTGGTGAGAAAAACATCCTGAAAGCTAATATGATAGTTTACTATTTCGCAAATAATCCAAAGGATAACCCTGTTACCCTGTCAATTGCTTCACTTTTCAGTTACTTCAGCAAGCTTCTTACATATCATTATCTTGCCGATAAGTCCAGGAACAATGTTGCTGCTACTCTTAAGATCAACCCCTATTTTGTAAAAGACTATGAGGTTTCAGCATCAAAATACAATGTTGCTAAAACAGTACAGATCATCAGTCTTTTGCGGACCTATGATATGAAGTCAAAAGGTTATGGTGATCTGAGCAGTGAACCGGGGGATTTGCTTAAGGAGCTGGTTTTTAAGATATTACATCTTTAATTCATATCCGGCGATTCCGGAAAATCAGCCCACATCCGGTATTTATTTTTCAAATTTCTCAGCACTTTCTTCCAGGTATTATCTACCTGGTTGTTGAGTACTATATCAGTTTTGACTTTGGCAATAACCCACGAGTTTTCTTTGAGCTCCCGTTCGAGTTGTCCGGCCGACCATCCTGAATATCCAAGGAAAAACCTGATCTGTGAATTTGTCAATTTTCCTGATTTTATAAGAACCCTGATAAAATCAATATCCCCGCCCCAGAAGATATTTTCATCAACCCATACACTTTTTGGGATCTTATCACCAAGGTTATGCAGGTAATGGAGAGTATCCGGTGCAACAGGACCACCCATACTTAGATATTCATCCCATCCGTCAAATCCGGAAATGGCATCACATACTTTTATTTCAAGCTTTTTGTTCAGGATGAATCCGACAGATCCTTCAGCGTTATGATCAGCAAGATATACTATAGTACGGTTAAAAAAGGTATCCGGGAGAAAGGGTTCGGAAATAAGTATCTTCCCCTTTTCCGGTATCTTGTCTTCGGGCAGTATGGTAAACAGATCAAGCTCCGGTTTCATAGTCATCGCAATTTACAAATTTTTATTAATAAGACCGCCCATAATATCTTTTGCCCTTTCAATTGATAAAATTATTGAAAAATATTGTATAAATAATTAAGCAAATTCAAAAAGCCAATTATTTATTATCATATTTTTGGCCAGAATTTTTAACCTGATCATGCAAAAAAGTATATTAAGGATAATCGGGAATAAAGCTGTTCTCAACAACCGCGAAAGGATGTGTGAAACTGCTGAAGAATTGCTGGAAAGTGAAAAGTTCAGGATTGTGCTGGACCACTGTCTTGATCACCTCCGCACCAGGAAATCTCCGCTCATGAATATATTCCGGGATGGAATATACGGTGAGTCCGAGGTGGACGACCTGGTTAAAACACTTGCCCTCCTTTTCAAATATGAGGCAGGAGTTGTTCCTCATATAAACAACAGATCATCAGATATTTTAAGGGACCTGCAATTGTTAAACAGTTTTGTCGAATATTTGTACGACTACTGGAGGCATTTTGACCGATTCATCATTAATGATTCAGAGGGTGACCGTCTTGATAAAAGGCCATATCGTACATTCAATGAGACTATTGAACATCTGACACATCTTATCAGGACTGTTTACAGGCATATTCAGGAAAACATTACCGGCAGTCATCCGAATGTATACAGGCAGGTGAGAGCAGGTGCAGAGATGGCTGTCATCTCGTTGCCAAAAGATATTCCCTACCCTGATAAGTCATACATGAAGCTGAATTATATACAGGTAATCCGTCAGGTCCTTATTTATCCTCCACTGGTTATTCAGCAACCCATGAACAAGCGGACCGGAAATTTTAAACAGATAATGCAAAATCCGGTTGGACTGACAGAATTCAATTCAGCCGACTGGTTATGTTATCCTGTCAAAGCAGGAAAGCTTCTCATCATGGTTTACTTTCACCTTACATTCCTTGAACTGGGGCTTTCAATGTGTAATCTTTTCCAGCTTGCAGACGATGCCGACCTGGAAAAGAAACCTGATGCTATTTTTATGTATGGCATACAGGGTAATGTACTTGACGGTTTATCGGAATTCTCGACGGTATTTTATGAGGATGAAACAAACGGGATTTTTGTCGGAGCAATACCTGGCAGTGCTGAGTTCGGATACTTCGGATACCTGAAAAAAATGATACTCACACTTCATAATTCAATTGTTATGAAAGCGGGTAATATGCCATTTCATGGAGCAATGGTAAAAATACTGCTTCAGGATGACAAAGAAGCGACCGTTCTTATGATCGGTGATACCGGAGCCGGTAAATCAGAAACGCTCGAAGCTTTCCGGGTCCTTGGGGACAAACAGATCCGGGAGCTGACCATCATCGCTGATGATATGGGATCAATAGAGCTTGATACAAATGGATATCCCACAGGCTATGGTACAGAGATCGGAGCATTCCTCCGGCTCGATGACCTTCAGCCCGGATATGCTTTCGGACATCTTGACCGGTCAATAATCATGAATCCCAGCCAGGTAAATGCAAGGATAGTCTTCCCGGTCACAACATTTGAGAATGTGATAAAAGGCCATAAGATTGACTATATCCTTTATGCAAATAATTACGAGCAGATCGATGATGAACATCCCGTTATAGAAAAATTCGGTTCAGCAAATGAGGCGCTTGAGATATTCCGTAATGGTGCAGTTATGAGCAAGGGAACAACAACATCAAACGGCCTGGTGAATTCCTACTTTGCCAATATCTTCGGCCCCCCTGAGTACAGGGAGCGCCATGAACAAATTGCAACAGAATACTTTGAGGCTTTCTTCAGAAAGAATGTTTTTGTCGGACAAATGAGGACACGGCTTGGAATTCCTGGTTATGAGACTTCAGGTCCGCGGGAAGCTGCAAGTGAATTGCTGAAGATAATCGGGATCGGGGGATCAGTATTTTAAAGGTACAGCCTCCCTCATCATCTCATAAGCCGCATCGAAAATATCCTCGGCGCTGGGTTTGGAAAAATAATCACCATCGGTAGTATAAGCCGGACGGTGCTCCTTGCCGGTAAGTGTTCTGGGAGGCAAGTCAAGGTATTGCCATCCTCCTTGTTTTTCAAGGACTTCCTGCATCATGAAGGCAGTTGTACCACCGGGCACATCCTCATCCAGGAATAAGATCCTGCTGGTCTTTTTGAGTGAATCAAGAATTACATTCTTCGTATCAAACGGAACAAGAGTCTGAACATCAATAAGTTCCACGGAGATTTCATGTGCTGCAAGCTGCCTGACAGCCTCTGCTGCTATTCTGACTGTTGAACCATAAGTTACAAGGGTCAGGTCTGTTCCAGTGTTAAGTACCTCAGGTACTCCTAGCCTGATACGGTATTCACCGATATTGTCAGGCATTTTTTCCTTCAGCCTGTAGCCATTCAGAGGCTCAATGACTATTGCCGGATCATTGCCTTCAAGCAATGTGTTGTAGAATCCTGCTGCCCGGGTCATATCTCTTGGGACACATACATAAACACCTCTCACAGAGTTGACAAGCATACTCATGGGCGATCCGGAATGCCAGATACCTTCAAGCCGGTGTCCCCTGGTGGAAATTATTAACGGCGCTATCATCCTGCCGGCAGTCCTGTAATGTGTTGTTGCCAGATCATCACTCAGTATCTGAATGGCATACATGAGATAATCGAGGTACTGTATTTCGGCAATTGGTTTCATACCCCTCAGAGCCAGGCCTATACCTTGTCCCAGAATTGTTGTTTCCCTGATTCCGGTATCGGTAATACGCAGTTCACCGAATTTTTTTTGCAGTCCTTCCAGCGACTGGTTTACCCCTCCAATTTTCCCGGTATCCTCTCCAAATGTCACTAGCAGAGGATATTTTGCAAATAGTTTATCGTAATTGTCACGCAGTATCTGTCTGCCGGGTACTTCAGGAGAATTTTCCGAAAATACAGGAGCAACCGGTTTAACATTAAGTACCGATGTTGGAGTTTCATTATAAAGAAATTTATCGTAGCTTATTGAAGCGTCAGCATAGTTGCGCTTTAGCCAGCCGTGCAGCTCTTCCTTAAGACTGTCGGCTTTATCGCATGTTTCACATACATTCCTGAGAATTTTCCTGGCAGCCATGAAATTAT
>CAZLCF010000012.1:0-23596 GCA_964557905.1 uncultured Rikenellaceae bacterium
GAGCGTTTGACTGGCAGTCAAAAGGTCAGGGGTTCGATTCCCCTAATCTCCACAAAAACAGAGTGAGAGTGAGTACGGGATCGAGTACCGTGTCTAAGTGTTTTGCATCTGATATTATTATATTATTTATCCGGAACAGCTTCAAAAGGAGAGGCAGGTAATCCCTCAATATTATACAGATTGGCACTTTCCGGATTGTCAGCCCATGCATATCTCACATACTTCGGATCCGGAATTTCGTCGCTTCTGACAACAACATGATTATTCTCGATTGTTGCTTTTGCCCAGACATACCTTTTATCAGTTCCGGCAACCGCAAAATGGCTTAACTCGTCTCCTCCTTTTGCCATCAGACCGCTGCCAGCATGGTCAAATTCAATTATGATCCTGTCCCCTTCTTTAACTGATGATTTATAAACGGGGCCGGAGAAAACAATTTTTTCATCACCATAAGCTAATTTTCTGGCAGCCAGGGCTAATCGTTCGCCAACAACTTTTTTCTCAAGAGGATGTATGTCATTCCATTCACCTGCATCGATAGTAACTGTCATTGCTGTATTTGGTACAGACAATGATTTAAGCTGACTGAACCTTAACTCGGCCCATTGACTTTCGGAAGGTAAATATTGAACTTCCATAAAATTAGGTAATTGTACAAAAAGAAATGGCAGAATTCCCTGTTGCCATTTATTTCTCCAATCGGCAATAAGTGCAGGCATGAGTTGCTGATATTCCCGGGGTTTGCTTGTATTTGCTTCACCCTGATACCATAAAATTCCTTTAATTGAATAGTTAATGGCTGGAGCTACCATTGTATTATATAGTCCGGTGGGTTCATTCTGCATCGAAAAAGCCGGAGCGCTATTTCCGGATTCGAAAACAGCAGGTCTGAAAACTTGTCCGACTTTATAAAGCCAGTCGCCGCGCAGGTCAATACTGTCGTTACCTGCAATAAGATAATAAGGCTTGTCGGGTACAAAACCTCCTTTACCCGAATTGTTTGTCACCCTTACCACTATGATGTTTTTCCCTGGCTTTAATAATCCTGAAGGCAGATCATATCTTCGGGGGGGATACTGGTATGTGATTGATCCTGACAGGACTCCATTTACATAAACATTATCTGCATCAACTATACGCCCCATGAATAATTTTGCGGGTTTACCGGTCATTGATACCGGTACATTGACCTCTTTTCTGAACCATACGACGCCATTCAGACCTTTGACCCCCTGATCGTCCCAATATCCGGGGAGCCAGTATTTATGCCAGCCCTCAGGAACATAGGTTATATCGTACCAGGGTACTGGACCGCTCATACCCTTGTCTGTAACCGTAAGTGCTGCAGGAGTTTTCTGTTCTGAATCATTTCTTCTCCTGTTTGCCGATCTCAATATCGGGTTCATAAAAGCAGTATCTTTAAATCTTTCGACCCTGCTGGCAAACTGTGGAATCTCTCTCAGCCCGTTTTCACTTATCCATGCTTCAATTGGTGTTCCTCCGACACTTGAATTAATTATTCCTATCGGTACTTTATATTCCTGGTAGATGCTTCTTGCAAAGAAAAATGTAACTGCTCCAAAACCAGGGACATTTTCAGGCGATGCAGATATCCATTTGCCCGGAGGCAGGTCATCATGGACCTTCGTAACATCTGAAACAGCTGGAATGAAAAAATTTCTTATTTCAGCGAAATTGGCAGCGGCTATATCATCAGGATATTTCTCCTTTACCCTTTCCATTGTCAGGACCATATTGGATTGCCCCGAACAGAACCAGACATCGCCAATCATAATATCTTGAATAATGATGGAATTTTTACCTGTCACCTCCATTACATATGGCCCACCTTTTTTCATGGGAGGCAAAACGATTCTCCAATTACCTTTGGAATCTGTAATGGCACGAAAGGATTTGTTAAGAAATTTCACAGTCACTTTCTCACCCGGAGATGCCCATCCCCAGATATTGACCTTGGAATCTCTCTGTAAGACCATTCCGTCGCTCACTAGTACAGGAAGTTTGATATTGCCGTGAGCCGATGGAGAGAGTGACAAAAGGATGGAACTGGTTATCAGGAAGTGAAAAAATAGTTTTTTCATTGTAAATGAATAACGTCATTTGTTATAACAATCGAAATATAATTCAATTTTATTAGACAAAAGTAATCTTTTAATAAACCGGTAAATAATAATAAGTACCGTATACTATATCGGGTACTCAGGTAATAATAAAGTTGGGCGGGCTACGGTGGATGTAGTCAATTTGTTCTTACTGAAATAATAAATATTTAACTATGGTCATTTCTGCCATTATTAATTGACTTGCATTCAACTCTTTCATAACTTTGATACACTTAAGTCAGTAGGTAACAATTAATACCCTGAACAGATGAAAAAAGCAGTTCTTTCCTCAGTTCTGATGGTATTGTGCATCTTGACAATAGCACAGGTCCCTAAATCCTTCAATTACCAGGCAATACCCAGGAACGGATCCGGGGGAACATATCCTGATCAGGATATGAAAGGAAGATTCAGTATTTTAGAGGGTAGTCTTACAGGGACACCAGTATATGTTGAAACATTCTCTGCAAAGACAAGTACTTTAGGGATACTTAATCTCCAGGTTGGCCAGGGGACTCTTGTTTCCGGGAGTCTTGCAAAAATAGACTGGGGTAGTAATTCTTACTTTCTGAAAGTTGAAATTGATGTAACAGGAGGTACAGGTTATGTTGAGATGGGGACGACACAACTATTAAGCGTGCCTTATGCCCTTTATGCACAGAATGCAGATACTGCTGATACATACTTTGAGAACGACCCTGTTTTTACACTTCATCCTTCAGCAGGAATTTCCTCCGGCAATATTTCAGACTGGTCTGAAGCTCATGGTTGGGGAAATCATGCATTGATAGGTTATGTGCCTGGAACAAGAACCCTGACCATTAATGGAACCGCCCTGGACCTCTCAGATAACAGAAGTTGGAGTGTTGGAACGGTAACTTCAGTAGGATTATCTTTGCCAAGCATATTCTCTGTATCAGGTTCCCCAATTACTACAAGCGGGACATTAAATGCCTCACTTGCTTCTCAAACAGCAAATTTAATATTTGCATCACCTGATGGTGGCTCGGGTAATCCTTCATTTAGAGTTTTAGTGGCAGCAGATATTCCTAACCTTGACTGGAGCAAGATTACTTCCGGTAAACCAACAACCATATCAGGTTATGGTATAACCGATGCTATTGCAACAACAGGTAACCAAACCATTGCAGGTGATAAAACCTTTAGCAGTACAATAATTGGCAATATTAGCGGGAATGCTGGTACCGTAACAAATGGCGTTTACACTACCGGTAACCAGAGCATTAACGGAACTAAATCTTTTAATAATATTATTGGAGGTAGTATTAGCGGGAATGCTGGTACTGTAACAAATGGCGTTTACACTACCGGTAACCAGAGCATTAACGGAACTAAAACTTTTAATAATATTATTGGAGGTAGTATTAGCGGGAATGCAGGTACTGTAACAAATGGCGTTTATACTACCGGTAACCAGACTATCGCCGGAACTAAAACTTTTACTGGAATTACTACCGTTCTAACACCAGTAAATTCAACGGATGCAGCTACAAAAGCTTATGTAGATGAGGTGAAAGCTATCTTGTTTCGTACTACAGATCCATCTGACCTCTTAGCTGCCGGAGCGAGTGTTTCTGACCTTTTAGCTGCCGGAGTGAGTATTATTGACCTCTTGGCTGCTGGAGTAAGTATTGCTGACTTTTTAGCTGCTGGCGTAAGTGTTTCTGACCTCTTAGCTGCCGGAGCAAGTCTTTCTGACCTTTTAGCTGCCGGAGCAAGTGTTTCTGACCTTTTAGCTGCCGGAGTGAGTTTTATTGTTTTATTTAATGCCGGTGTCGGTGTTGGTGCATTGGAACAGAACGGTGTTACATCGCAAGAACTTACTGATGCTGGTCTGATTGGAACAATATCGGATATAGATGAAAATTCTTATAAGTGGGTCAAAATAGGTACACAAATATGGATGGCAGAAAACTTGAAAACAACGAAATACGATGATGGTACTGATATATCAAATTTGACATTAAATGCTGATTGGCTTGCAGAAGATGGAACAGCAGGTCATAATGGAGCATATTGCTGGCATAATAATGATGAGGCTAATAAGACTTACGGTGCATTATACAATTGGTATGCAGTGGCAAACACAAGCCTACTATGCCCCTCAGACTGGCATGTGCCAAGTGATGAAGAGTGGACTACTTTGACAACCTATTTGGGAGGTGAAAGTGTTGCTGGGGGCAAACTAAAAGAAACTGGTAATGTCCATTGGAATAGTCCAAATACTGGGGCTACCAACGAAAGCGGTTTTACAGCCTTTCCGGGTGGTCGTCGACAGAATGGTATGTTCGATAATCTTAGATCATACAGTTTCTTGTGGTCAGCTACAGCGTACACTGATACCTGGGCACGGTTCCGAGGCATATCTGGCAATGACGTCAGTATATACAATAGTGTCATGATTGATAAGAATGGCTTTACTGTTCGCTGTTTGAAGGATTAATTAACCAGGTAAAAGCTGTTCGGATTGCTCTCTTAATCATCCATCCGAGTTGATTCTTGGGTGGATTATTATTTGGAATAAGATTGACTTCAGCTAAATATGGTTTAACTTTGATAATGAAATGGCTGGTGGTCTATATCAAAATGAAAAACAGAATCTGGCTTTACCCTTTTATTACAGTTAATATTTTAATTGCCGGTTGCACTGAGAAGAACGACATTGTTATTCCTCCCATAAATTTTAATCAGGCGATTACATATGGCAGTTTGACTGATCAGGAAGGGAATACTTATAAAACTGTAGCAATTGGTACACAAGTCTGGATGGCAGAAAATTTTAAAACCACCAGATATAATGATAATCAATCTATACCTCGTATTATAGACGATGAAGCATGGATCAATCTCATAACTCCGGGCTATTGCTGGTACAACAACGATGCCCCTACATATAGAGCCGCATATGGAGCTTTATATAACTGGTATGCAGTTAATACGGGTAAGCTATGCCCTGCCGGATGGCATGTACCTTCAAATGAAGATTGGATAGCATTAAGAACATATATGGGTGGTGAAGATTTTGCGGGTGGCAAACTAAAAGAGACCGGTACAGCTCACTGGCAAACTTCTGATGCAGGAGCAACCAATGAATCAGGCTTTACAGCTCTTCCGGGGGGAGAACGTGCATGTAATGGAATTAGCAACGAAGGGAAGTTCAGCGGTCAGGGTACTGATTGCATCTGGTGGTCGGCTACAAAGTTCAGTTTAACAGATCCTCCGGTGATCTGGTGCTTCCGGATCCATACTGATAATTCCCGTTTCTGGCGAAATGAGATCCGGGCAACAAGTGGCCAAAATGTACGCTGTATAAAGGATTAAGTACGATATGATACCTTTTTTTACTTGCTTCATATTCAAGACTTTTTTAACTTTATCACAATGAAGGACTAACATGGCCAGCCTCATCCCGGGATATAATTACGACATCTTCATCAGCTACCGCCAGAAAGACAATAAGTATGATGGTTGGGTAACGGAGTTTGTTGACAATCTCAAGAAGGAACTGGAAGCTACCTTTAAAGATGAAATAAGCGTTTATTTTGACATAAATCCGCATGATGGACTCCTGGAAACACATGATGTAGATGCTTCCCTGAAAGAGAAACTCAAGTGTCTGGTATTTATTCCAATTATATCACGTACTTATTGCGATCCCAAATCCTTCGCATGGGAACATGAGTTCAAGGCATTTGTTGAACAGACATCTAAGGATCAGTTTGGCTTGAAGGTAAAGCTACCGGGTGGTAATGTGGCAAGTAGAATATTACCGATTCTTATTCATGATCTGGATCAAGATGATATTAAACTATGCGAGTCCGTTCTGGGAGGTGTGTTACGTGGAATTGAGTTCATTTATAAAGAACCAGGAGTAAATAAACCGCTCACCTCCGATGATGATGAAAAGAAGAATTTAAATAGTACCAAATACAGAATCCAGATAAACAAAGTGGCTAATGCCATTGATGAAATTATTTCAGGATTGAAGGCAGAACCTATCCCAGTAGTGAAAGAAAAAACTCAGGAAAGAGTAACATTTGATGAAGCCGTTTTAGAAGAGAAAAAGACAGAATTTAAAAAACCAACTATCACAGCTAAGAACAAATTACTTTCGACACTTGCTATTATTGCAATTCTAATAGTCGCTGGAATATTATTGTATCCGAAAATATTCAGACGTGATAAATTTGAAGAAATAAGGGATGCTGATGGCAGGATTTCAATTGCTGTGATGCCTTTTGAGAACCTTACGGGAGATACCACGCTGAATTGGTTCCAGAGAGGTATTTCATCCCTTATTATCAATGGACTTGGTGGTTCATCCGAATTGGCTGTACGTGATGATCAAACCATGTTTGAAGCATTGGAAGGTATGGATCAGGTTTTTACAGCAGGAATCTCACCTTCACAGGCTAAAAAGGTGGCTGAAAAAGTCCGGGCAGAGACCTATATATCAGGAAGTTTTCAGGGAATAGAAGGTAAATATCGAATCCTGGCAAATTTAGTTGACACTAAAAGTGGTAACATTATTTGTACCAATAAAGTAGATGGCGATTTGAAATCTTCAGGTTACCTGAACCTGACTGATTCATTATGCAATGAAATAAAAAACTATCTCGAGATTAAGGTACTTGAGCAAAAAGCGGATTATGATTTTCGGGAAGCTTATCCAGAATCAGCGGAGGCATACAGATATTTTATTGAGGGAGTGAATTTGATTTTGACTTCGGATTATGAGCCTGCCATCAAAACTTTAAAAAAAGCACTGGAGATTGATTCAACTTTTACTTTTGCTTCATTTTACATTGCGTTTGCTTATAATTTTAATAATCAATTTGAACAGTGTAAAATATGGACTCAAAAAGCATATAACACTAAGGACAGACTTCCTTCAAAATATCAAAATTGGCTGGAAATGTGGTATGCTTGTTTTGTAAGTAAAAATCAGCAAGATATAATCCGGTATTGTAATTTACTCGAAAAGTCCGGAATAGAATCCCGATTATTATGGTTAGACCTTGGAGTTACCTATTATAATTTTTCAGAAATGTATAGCAAGGCGGTTGAGGCATTTGAGAAAGTTGAGGAAATCAGCCAGGAAAGAGGTGGTGACTGGAAATATGACAGATATTACATATCGTATTGCGAGGCATTATTACTGGCCGACAAGCCTAAAGAGGCGAAAAGAATCAGTGAAAAAGGACTGCAGATTAATCCAAAGAATGACTGGTTGATTGTATATCAGGGCAGCAGTAATGTTATGCTGGGAGATACCATAACAGCTCAAAAGAACATTTCTGAGATAAGAGCTGCAATAAAAAGAGATAATGAACCTAAATCAGTTGAGGAATTTGCTATTGGTTATATGTATTTATGGGCAAAGGATACCATTATGGCTGAGAGACATTACAGGAAGGCCTACAATCTTAATCCTGAAAGTCCCGGCAGGATCTTAAATCTCGCCGAAGTATTAATAAGATCCGGGATTAATATTAAAGAAGGTCTGGAATTATCTCAGAACGGCTTAAAGAAATATCCTGATAATTATTTCTTGCTCTGGATGAAAGGTTTGGCATTGCATAAGTCTGGCAAACATGATGAGGCACTGAAAATTTTAAAAGAAGTTGACGGAAAAGCAACAGGTTATTTGAAAGACCTTAAAAGAGATATAAAGGAAGTCGAAAAGGCTGTTGACGGACAGAAGAATAATTAATCCAGATGTTTATTCGGATACCTCAAATGAATTATAAATTGTAATTGCCTTAATATTAAGTATTTATATATACAGGTTCGGTTCCCCTAATAACAATATTGAGAGTAAGTGAGAGCGAAAGCAAACATTCACTCTATGACTTCTTTAATACAAACTTTTAATATCATCAGTCATATTAAATTCAATGGGGATATTAAAAGTTGATGAAATATACTGACCCCGTTCCAGTAAATCATCATCGTCTTTATCAATATACCATTTAATGACGAGGTTCTTTGATTGCTGATTGACTTGTGAAAGTAATCTGAGAACAGAAGCTAAAATTATTGAATTAAAGCTATTCAGATATTCCAGTGCAATAATGACCTCAGTTGACTCAGCAGGATTGAGAAGGTAAGAATCAATCCAACTCATAATCTCGTCGGAAAATTTTGTTTTACTTTCATCTATTGCCCGTCCTTTTATCTTAATAATTCCCTTAGGATTAAGAAGAACTTCAGGAGTCTTGCTCGTTGGTAAAATATGAACTACATCTATTTTCATCTCTTCAATTAATATATTAATTTTACTCCTTATTTGAATGACATAATATTAAAACTCTCGAATATCAAATTTCAGCAATATACTTTAATTGAACAAACTTTTAATTAAATATAAATAGCCGGGATTTGCCAGGCTTACATCTGAAAAGATCTATTTGACTTTGGTTTTATTTTGATGTAACTTTCATTCAATAATCTACTTACAGATATTTCAGTTTTATCTGTTCAGCAAAACAATGAAATTTCAGTTTTATAAAACATCTATTCTTTTAACCGGGAAATACTCCTAAATGATCCGGTTTACTCTCAGGGCAGGTTTAAAATATCAGTTGGAGCAGGTTTACCGGAGGCGCCGGCAATCAAAATAAAATATGGGAAAAATCTGGAGTTAGTATTGATCTTTTTTATGAAATTTTAATCCCTAAAGATCAGTAGCGTGAACCGCCCGGTAATAATTAAGATTTTCTTAATTTTGATAAATACGAATTCCAGAGGCAGCTATTAAGACATAATTAAATATATATTAAAGAAATGGCAGACAAAAATCAATCCAATCATGAATCTTTCAGAGTCTCAGGCGATGAGCTTATGGCCAAAATAAAAGAGATCATCAAAGAGGGGAATGCAAGAAGGATCATTATTAAAAATGACAAAGACGATACTATTGTGGAATTCCCGGTAACCATCGGGGCAATAGGAGCTGTTCTGGCTCCGGTGTTCGCTGCCGTTGGCGTAATAGCTGCACTGGCTACGGATTGCACAATTATCGTTGAAAAAAGGGATATATAATTAACCAGATAATCATGAAATACCGCAAACTGGGAAGAACAAACTGGAATGTCAGCGAAATAGGCTACGGCATGTGGGGCATGGCAGGATGGACCGGTTCTGATGATGAGGAATCATTCAATTCACTTCAGCTGGCTGTGGATATGGGATGCAACTTCTTTGACACAGCCTGGGGTTATGGTGCAGGTAAAAGCGAAAGTCTGCTTGGTCAGCTTATCACGGCAAACAAGGGAAAGAAGCTCTTTACAGCGACAAAAATTCCTCCGAAGAATTTGAAATGGCCGGCCAGACCGGAGTACTCACTCGATGATTGCTATCCTCCTGGCCATATAGAGGAATATGTGGGAAAAAGTCTTAAAAATGCCGGACTAGATTTCTTTGATATTATGCAGTTCCATACCTGGGAAGACGGCTGGCTTGATGATGATCGTGGTATTAAAAAAATGATCGATCTTAAGGAACAGGGATTGTTTCATGCAATTGGGATAAGCATGAACCGGTGGGAACCATGGAACGGTATCAAAGCAGTCAGGAGCGGATTTATTGACAGCGTACAGGTGATCTATAACATTTTTGATCAGAACCCGAAAGATGAGCTTTTCCCTGCCTGCCGCGAAATGAATGTGGGTGTTATTGCCAGGGTCCCGTTTGATGAAGGTTCCCTTACAGGAACTCTGACCAAGGAAAGTAAATGGCCTGAGGGTGACTGGAGGAACACTTACTTTGTTCCCGAGAACCTTAATTCCACAGTGGATCATGCAGATGCTCTTAAACCACTGGTCCCCGGTGGAATGACCATGTCGGAGATGGCTTTGCGCTTCATCCTGGGAGAAACAACTGTAAGTACGGTAATTCCAGGGATGCGAAAGCCTAGTCATGCAATGATGAATATGGCAGCAAGCGATGCGGGACCACTGGACCCAAATCTTATGAAAGAGCTGGCTAAACACCGTTGGGACCGGAAACCAAAGAAATGGTCACAATAATCATCCATTGTATAATTATCTGCGATGATCAGAATAAAATATTGTTGCAGATTGTCTGATACATGAATAATCAATTAATAATTCTATTATGAAAATCACTAATTTATTAAAGTACAGGAAGCTTGCTGTTTCCTTTGTCCTTCTGCTGGTTTCTGCAGGACTTTTTGCCCAGACAAATTTCTCAGGGAGCTGGGGATTAAATGAATCCAAAAGCAATTTCGGCGACAGCCAGTTCCGTTTTGCCGCTACCACCCTGGTAGTTACCCAGGAAGGTAATAACCTTTCTGTTGAGGGCACAATGCCCGGAATGGACGGCGGAGAGATGAAAACTTCCAATAAATACACTCTTGATGCAAAGACATGTGAAAATACCGGTTTTATGGATATGGTCAGGAAATCGGTTGTCATATGGTCGGAAGATAAAACATCCTTCACCATTGCTTCATCAATGACTTTTGATATGGATGGAGAGAGCCGGGAGATGAAATCCTCTGAGACATGGAAGCTTGCAGAGGAAGGTAAAGTCCTGCTGCTCGAATCTTCCTTCCCCACACCTGACGGAGAAATGAAGATCACAGCGGCATACGACAAGAAATAATAAACCGTAGATTTATTCCATCATATCCAATTCGATAACAGCATCTTTCAATCCCGGGGATGACAGTTTAATTATTGCCTTCCCTTTCTGATCAAGCGCCTGCAGATAGATAAGCAATTTGCCATGGAAAGCATGTTGTTTGTTGTCTTTATAATCTTCCGTATTCGCCGGATTGGAATCTTCCATTCCAAGCAGACGAAGGGGTCCTGAAATTTCACAGGTTATTTCATTGTCGGCCGAATAGACTGTATTTCCTGCCTCATCGCAGAGGTTAACAAAAATATGTGCAAGATCCTGTCTGTCGGGTTTAAGTGATGTTCTGTCATAGCGGGCATTAATGTCTGAGGGTGATCCGGTAGTGATCAGTTCATGAGTTGCGACCTCTTCCCCTCTGTTTCTGGCAACTGCCTTTAATGTTCCTTTTTCAAAGGATGTCTCCCATGTTATTACCTTGTTCTGAAAATCAGCTATTTTCTTTGATCCCAGTGATCTTCCGTTAAGGAAGAGTTCAACCTCTTCGCAGTTCGAAAAAGCGTTGACACTAATCTTTTTACCTTCTTCCCAGTTCCAGTGAGGCTCAACTCTTTTATGCGCCCACAGGCTGACAGGTCCTCTCTCGGTGAGTCTGTCAGATGTTCCTATGAAAACCATTGGCTTACCACTCCAGAGGCTCTGCCGGAAAAAGAATTCAGGCTTTTTATTCCCGGCCAGGTCAATTATGCCTGCAGTATTGGATCGCATCGGAAAGCGGCCAGCTTCACCAAGATATTCGAAACCCGTCCAGAGGAACTGTCCTATTACATAATCATTGTCAGCAACATAATTCCACATTTCAAGTGTCATTCCGTTTTCGCTTCCGTAAAGCGGACGTTTAGGATATTTCTTATGATCAGTTTCATACCTGAATTCCTGGTAATTATATCCGGCAACATCAAGAGCATCGGAATATCCTGTCTCATTTGACATGAGAGCCGAAGCAAGCCCTGCCGTAACAGGCCTGGTTTTGTCAAGTTCCCTTATCACTGCCGTAAGCTCTGTGGCGACTTCTCCCAGCCTGTTGGCATGAGGAAGTAATTCGCTGAATTTAGCCCATGTCTGGGGATTGGCTTCAGTATTAAGAACCTGATGTGTATAAGGATCGTTAGGATAATCGACCTCATTACCTATGCTCCACATTATTATTGAAGGGTGGTTGCGGTCGCGTAAAACAAAATCTTTCAGGTCTCTTTTTGCCCATTCCTTAAAATCAATTGCATAACCTTCCTTCCCCGGAGTTCCTACATTCCATCCTTCAAGCCATTTCTTTTTTGGAAGCTCCCATTCATCAAATGCCTCTCCGATTACTAAAAATCCTTTCTGATCACATAGATCAATAAAATCAGGAGAAAACGGATTATGACTCGTTCTTATGGCATTGCATCCAAGCTCCTTCAGAATATCGAGCCTGCGGGAAATCTCTTCCTTTGGAACTGCAGCACCAAGAGTCCCTGCATCGTGATGCATACAGATGCCCTTGAACTTCAGGTTTCTATTGTTAAGAAAAAATCCTTTATCAGCATCAAACCTGATATCGCGGAAACCAACTTTAGTTGTCTGACTGTCATAGATTCCTTTGCCTTTTACAATTGTTACAAGGGAATATAATACCGGTTTCTCAACATCCCATAATGCTATATCGGAGAGTTTCATTTCTTGATTAATTGCTTCAGCAGAATTTGCCTCGACCTTCAATTTTTCAGTCCTTTCAGCAATAGTATCGGAAGAAATCATCAGGTAGTTTGTAACAATAACATCGGCTTGTTCTGGTGATTCGTTAAGTATGCTGACTTCAATATCGAGTGTGGCGCTATCAGCAGAAACATCCCTGGCAGCTGCAAAAACACCCCATTGGATAATATGCACCGGATCGGTAATTATAAGATTTACATTCCTGTATATGCCGGAACCTGTATACCAGCGTGAGTCCGCGTATTTTGAATGATCAACCTTGACTGCTATCAGGTTTTTCTTTCCTAAATTTATGTATGATGTTAAATCATACTGAAATGAAATATAACCGTTTGGACGCTTACCGAGATAATTACCGTTTATCCAGACTTCGCTGTTATTGTAAATTCCGTCAAAGCTGATGAATACTTTTCGTTGTCTTTCGTTTTTTGGAACAATAAATTCTTTTCTGTACCAGGCGATCCCCCCGGGAAGATATCCAGTACAGCTTGAATTATCTTCACTGAAGGGGCCTTCAATGCTCCAGTCGTGAGGAAGATCAATATCACGCCACACTGTTACATCAAGACCAGCTTTTTGTCCGTCTTCGATATCACCCTTATGAAATTTCCAGTTGAAATTGAAATTTTGAATTTCTCTTCCTTTAAACTGGCTAACCTTGTAACAAGAAATGAATATCAGAGCAACCAGCAGTATCGCTCCAATGAAAATAAAATGTTTTTTCATTTTAAGTGTATTTTTTAAAATTGAAATATGTTAATCTATATTAAATAATTCTCTGAAGCCGGATCTTTTCATCTTCTCCCCCTCCTGCTATACGGGGGTTTTTCATAACTGAAATATTCTTATTTGTACATCACTGAAGCAAAAAATGCTTTCATCTCAGCTGCATAATAAACACCATACTTATAGAAGGTTGTCTTTGTTCTTTCATCCGGCTTCCAGTCGAAGAATGCATGACTTGCACTGCCAATCTGGCCATATTGAACTCTCTGATCTGCTTTTACCAGGGCATCAACATAAGATTTTACATATTCGTCCCTGATAAGAAAGTCGTTTGTTCCTCTTGTTAAATATTGAGGTACCTGCCTGACTTTTGCATCCGGAATATTGCTGACAGGAGCTATTGCATCCTTCCATGTATCGTCTGCAGCAGGGTCATCAGAATAATGTTTCAGCAATGTGCCTCCAAATACACCATAGCTTGGCGCTGCTGCCTTAATAGAGGCTATCATTTCGTCTCTGACCTGTTCAACTGTCTTATTTTTAGGCATATACGAAGGCATAAATTCGAAAACTCCAGCTGTTTTTCCGAAACCCCTGTCGCCTATTTTATCAGGCATAACAGATGCTGCGGCCGATAGGTGTCCGCCTGCACTGTCTCCTGTAAGACCTATCCGTGTCGGATCGATTCCATATTCTGCCGCATGTTCCATAACATGAGTTATTGCTCCGAAAACATCTTCTATCAGGTTAGCCATTGAATTGTTACCAGCGTCACCATCGGCTTTCTCTGCCCACCGGTAATCAATACTGACCACGACGAATTTGCCGCCCCTGGTAAGCTCTCTTGCCAGTCCGCGCATTATGTCCTCAGTATTTGAAACCCAGCCGCCGCCATGAATAATAATGATACACGGCAGGTTCTTTGCTCTTTTGGGTGAATAAACATCATACTTGAGCTGTTTCACTCCCGGCTTCGCATATGCAACATCCTGTATGACATTAATATGGTCGACCTCGGATTTTTCGATAAACGATACCCCGATGTGCTTGTCCCTGTCAATGGTTACTTTAAACGGGGAGGTCATGAATTCGTTGTACATCTGTCCCCACATACCCGGCACTGAAAAATAGCCAGCATCAAGGACAAACCCGGCATCCGGGATTGCAGTTATGGTTACTACTGTTCCCGCCGCATATTTCCCGTCAGCCGGCAGTTCAGGGTCAACTTTAAATGTCCCGTTTTCTGGCTGATCAAGTATTACTGTATATGACCGGGAAAAAAGAATACCGGTAGTACTTAAGATTGCTATGCAGCTAATCATGAATGTCCTTAAAATTGTTCCTTTCATAATTTTATTTATATATTATCTGAATAATTATGATAATGACCCTGAGAATGACATTTTGTATGACATAAAAACTGAAGTCATTTATCAACCCATTTTTTAAAATCAGCCACTTTGTCGCGGCTCACAACAAACTCTTCCTTTTTTTCCCCGTTCTTTAAGGTCAGCTGTAATCTGCTTGAGGAATAGTTGTACATTGTTGATATGGCATTTATATTCACAATGCATTCACGATTGATCCTGAAGAATTTACGGGGATCAAGCATATTCTGCAGCTGTTCAAGAGAATAATCAACATCATAGATCTTACCCTGAAAATCGCTAAGAAATATAATACGTTCGCTTATGTAAAAATGGCTTATTTCAGAAACCGGAACCGACCTGTATTTTTCACCTGCCTTAATAAGAAATCTCGATTTATATTGATTCCTGAACTCATTAAGCAGTTGCCTGAAATCTCTCTTAAATGGATCATTGTCAGCATATAGTTTTTTATATTTATCCAGGGCTGACCTAAGAGACCCTTCATTGATGGGTTTTAGAAGATAATCAACGCTGTTTACCTTGAAAGCTTTGAGAGTGTACTCATCATAAGCCGTGGTAAAGATTATGGGTGTGTCAACCTTAATGGTTTCGAAAATCTCGAAACAAAGTCCGTCATCGAGCTGGATATCCATAAGGATCAGGTCTGGCAGCGGCACCTCCTGTAACCGGTTTATCGTTTCTTCGACAGTCTCGGTAACACCCAGAACGGTTATTGATTTATCAATATTTTTCAAAATATTGATGAGCTTGTCGGCGGCCGGGATTTCATTCTCAACAATCAGTATATTCATAACAATGGCACTTTTACGATAAAATAATCGTTTGTTTCTTCAATAATAAGAGGCCTGCCTGTAATCAGCCTCACGCGTTCAGCAAGGTTTTTCAGTCCTAAGCCTGTTGATTCCAGCCTCATAGCCATTCTTTGTAGATTGTTTCTTACAACAATGTATTGTTCTTCAATGAATACATCAATCATCAGCTGATTATCTCTTGTTGCCTTATTATGCTTTACTGCATTCTCTATCAGGATCTGAAGTGATACAGGAATAATCTCATATTTTCCTGCATCAGGGGCATTTATTGTGAGAACAATTTTCTCTTCATCCCTTATTTTATGAAGATCAGAATAATCCCTTATATATTCAAGTTCTGACTCGAGTGAAATTTTATCTTTCTGGCTGTTTTCAAGGATATACCTGTAAATTGAAGCCAACCTGCTTACAAATCTGTCGGCAGCTTCAGGCTGATTGCTGATCAGTGAAGAAAGTGTATTCAAGCTGTTAAAAAGAAAATGCGGATTAACCTGGTTCTTAAGTGTTTCGTTCTGAAAGATCAGGTTTTCCTCCCTGAGCTTCTGTTCTCTTTTCAGGGCATCCTGCCACTGAATGAAAATAAATATCGCTGCACCGAACATCAGTCCTCCGATAGTTTGTTTCATCCACCCCTTAAAATCCTTTTCAAAAAAGGTATTTAATGCGGCATTCGGATCAGTTCCCCGGATAGTGTTGGCGGCTAAAATATAAATTACAATAACAATCAGTGAAATAAGAAAACAGATTGCCATGAACATGGCAAATTTCAGAAGCATGATCCTGGTAATCTCCTTTCTGTCTGTACCTGTTTTGATCTGGCTAAAAATCCTGAAGGCTACAGCTAAAAATAATTCAAGCTGAATAAGAAGCATGATGAAGAGATCGATTGTGTCACCAGGTTTTAATGCATTCAGCCTTATAACAGAATAGATAACTGTAACAAACAAACAAAAAAGGAAAACTGCCAGATGAAATTTCCAGCCTCTGATTATAAGGCCTTTTTTTACAAAATCAAGATTCATAAGTGTAAAGTTAAGTTATCCTTACTTAATTCTGTCAACTTCAAGCTCCCTTATTGTTTTAACCAGAAATTTGTCACTCATTCCGCTAACCTCTATCTCCTGTATGGTCCCGCCATACATCACGGCATATTCAATATTTCCGGCTGTGAGCGATACCAGAACGGTTCCCCAGTACTGTTCGGTTCCTTTTGTTTTAATCATTGGCATTTCAAGTTCCAGAAGGTTGTCATCGGCTGTGAAATCAATTACGGCACACAACCTTCCGTTAGCTTCAGTAATACCTTTCCAGGTGACCAGTATCCTGTTGTGATTGTACCTGCCAATCTCAGCCATATCAAACTGGCCTGAGATGTCCGGTACAATGTATGGATGGTTCAGTTTCAGGGAGTCAAGGTAATTCCAGGCGAAGATTTCAATTGAGTACATATCCCATATGAGGTTTCGGGCAAATACATTTTCGGAATTTGCCGGGAAAGTTTTAAACGCCTCGGCCTTAAGCATTTCAGGAGAGGGTACATATCGGAAATTATCCATATATGATTGCCTTTCACCCTGTGTGAAAGGAGCTTCAAATCTCTGTGATCCTGAAATATATACATTGTCCCATACAACATTTTTCCCTTCCTGTTCTCTTGTATAATCTCCAGATACCTTTGATTTTGAGGTAAAATTACCATAAAGGTCCCTGTTAATGTATACAGCCGTCATCCTGTATTTTTGAGGGCCATCACTGAAGTCAGGTCTGCCGTGAGGTAACTCTTTCATATATTTATTTACCACACTTTTTTCGCTTTGTCCAAATGCTGTTCCAGCAAAAATAAAACCTGCTAACAACATAATTTCTGTAATTTTTAAAATAAGATTGTTTTTCATGACACTGAATTTCTAAGTTTAACAATAAATCCGATTCAAAGTAAAATCATTATTCTTCATAGAAAAAATAAAAAATGCAGAACAGGTAAAATAGGCTCCTGAATGGCAGAAATGAATGATTCAATCGGAATTGATCGTAAGTGCTCTCAGAAACAGGTCAGGATTCCGTTTTAGTAAATGTAAATAAAGAATTATCTGAAATTTTCTTATCATCCATCTTATCTTTATAATACTAAATCATATCTTTAGATTTTCAAGGATCTTAGATCAGGTATTTATTAATCGTCCATATAAACCTAGTTATCAAATGATTAAAGAAATTACCTTGCAGGAATTAAATCCTTCGCAATTCATAAATGAGAAGGTTAATGAAATAAAAAGTATTGTAGGAAACGGAACTGCGATCAATGCTCTTTCAGGAGGTGTAGACTCTTCGGTTGTTACTATGCTTGGTCATCAGGCGCTGGGGAAGAATCTTAAGACAGTATTTATTGATAACGGACTGATGAGGGAGGGAGAACCAGCACAGGTTGCAGGATTTTTTAAAAAACTCGGGGTGGAGGTGGCAGTGGTGGATGCCCGGAATGAGTTTTTTTCTGCCCTGAAAGGGATAACCAATCCAGAGGAAAAACGGGAAGCCATCACTCAGACTTTCTACAAAAATGTATTCGGGAAAATTGTCAGGGAAAGCGGGGCAAAATACCTTCTGCAGGGAACCATTCTCACCGATGTGGACGAAACGGTTGCTGGAATAAAGAGGCAGCACAATGTATTTGAGCAGCTTGGCATTGATCCACAGGCAGCTTTTGGATACAGGATCATTGAACCTTTGATCCAGCTTCGTAAAGAGGGTGTACGAAAAACCGGCCAGGCGCTTGGTCTTCCATCGGAATCGTTCGACAGGATACCGTTTCCCGGACCTGCATTGTCAGCACGTGTTATTGGCGAAGCCACTCCGGAACGCATTGAGACTGTGCGTAAAGCAACAGCCGTTGTTGAACGCCTGCTGAAAAATACTGGTGCCTTTCAGTATCTGGCAATACTTCATGAGGACCGTATGACAGGCATGCGTGACGGTAAACGTGATTTTGGACAGCAGATAGAAATACGCTGCTGGGACAGCAAGGATGCCCGGATCGCCACACCAACAAAACTTCCGTTTGAAATGCTCGAAAAGCTTGTAAACGGGATTCTGCAAGAAGTTCCCGGGATTGTAAGCGTGACTTATAATATCGCCACAAAGCCGCCATCGACGATTGAGGCAGTATGAAAACTGTCTATTCGTTATAAGCAGGGTATAATTGTACAACAGATGACCCAGGACAACCATTACAACCTGGTAAAAAAGCTGAAGCCGGGCAGGATTATTTTACCTATAATAATCGGGCTGGCTGTAGTGGCATGGTTCATTATCAGGGAAATAGACACTGATATTTTAAAAAAGCTGCACTTTTCCTGGAAATCTGTTCTATGGCTTTTCATTGCTTGGTGCTGCATGATAGGCAGGGACCTGGGATACATGATCAGGATCAGGATCTTATCAGAAAACGATCTGAATTGGAGGCAGGCATTCAAGGTTATCATGCTGTGGGAATTCACTTCGGCAATTACTCCTTCGACAGTCGGGGGAACGGCAGTCGCAGTAGTTTTTATACACAAGGAGGGAATATCTGTGGGGAGAAGCACTTCAATAGTGCTAGCCACTTCGTTTCTTGATGAGCTTTATTTTGTAATAATGTTTCCAGTCATATTGCTGGTCGTTGGAGGAGATATTCTCTTTACCACTTCCCTGCAGGGGACAGGGGCTGCATTACTGAATAACCTGCTTATCGTTACTATCGTCGGATATTCGATCATTCTTGCCTGGGTGATTCTAGTGGGCTACGGTCTCTTTATCGATCCTGATAAGATCAGAAAAACCCTGATTTATATTTTCCGGCTTCCCATTATCAGAAGATGGAAAGAGGCAGCCGTCAAAGCAGGCGATGATATAGTTGAAAGTTCTCATGAATTGAAGAAAAAGCCCGCTTCATTCTGGGTAAAAGCCATAACGGCAACCTTTCTTTCATGGACCTCCAGATACTGGGTTGTGAATGCCATTCTTATGGCGTTTTACGCCGTCAATGATCATTTCCTCATATTTGCCAGGCAGCTGGTCACATGGATCATGATGATCGTAAGCCCAACACCCGGAGGCAGCGGTTTCGCTGAAGTGATCCTCGGACGGTATATTTCAGATGCCATTCCGGCTGATCCGGCATATACAGGTGGCATTGCACTTGCCATTGCTATCATCTGGAGGATCATCAGTTATTACCCTTACCTGATAATCGGAGCTTCAATTGTTCCCGGCTGGCTGCAGAGAAAATTTGCAAGCCCATTGTCAAAAAAGAAATAGTTTTCATAACTTAGATTTTTCTAAAACTGACCATATTGCTACCAGTTTATGAGTGAGGAGATCCTGAAGGCCCTGATGGAATTATTTGCGCTTATTGTCAAGCAGGACGGTGGCATGATCATGAACGAGCGTGAGTATGTGTCAGATTTCCTGAACAAGCAGCTTACCAGAGAGAGCGTTACAGAATATCTTTCGCTTTTCGATGAACATGCCGGACCTGTTAGGGAAAAAACTGCAGAAAAGGAACCAGTTGCACCATCAGTCAGGGACTCCGTAAAAATCCTTGGAATATGCAAGAAGATCAACCGAACCCTGAATCAGGAGCAAAAGGTGGTTGTGCTTGTAAGGCTGTATGAACTGGTAAATGCTGATAGGAGGTTCACCCCGCAGAGAATGAATATTATCAATACTGTTGCAGAAGTTTTTAAAATCTCTCCGGATGAATTTGCAGCAACGGAACAGTTCGTCAAGAATAATGAACCTGAAAATCTTTCTAATCCTGCTATACGTGTTCTCAGTCCGGGAAAAGAAGAGTGCGAACTATGTAAAAGAATGATCACCGGATATCAGGATACAGATATATTTTTTTTAAGAATTGCAAGTGTCGACCTTTATTTTCTGAAATATATTTCCAGTGAACAACTTTATCTTAACGGACTGCCGGTCAGGTCAGGCCATGTTTATACATTTGCAAAGGGAGGATCCCTTAAATCATTACAGGGCCGTGCAATTTACTACAGTGATATCAGCTCCACATTCCGTTCTGATCATATTATCCATAAGCTTTCTTTTACAGCAGAAAATCTTTCATATTTTTTTAAAGACGGCATTTCTGCAGTTGATAACATAAGCTTCTCGGTTGAAGAAGGGAAACTGGTAGGCATAATGGGAGCCAGCGGATCAGGCAAAACAACCCTGATGAATCTATTAAGCGGAATTCAGACTCCGACAAGCGGAAATGTCAGAATAAACGGGCTGGATATATTAAAAGACAAAACTGCACTTGAAGGAGTTTTGGGATATGTCCCTCAGGATGATCTTCTTATTGAAGATCTTACTGTATTTGAAAATCTGTATTTTGCTGCCTGTCAGTGTTTTAAAGATAAAAGCAGGAAGGAAATAAGTTCAATGGTCGATCAGACCTTGATGAATCTGGGGCTTCTCGAAAAGAGAGACCTTAAGGTAGGTTCTATGCTTAATAATGTGATCAGCGGAGGCCAGAGGAAAAGACTGAATATTGCCCTCGAGCTTATCCGTGAGCCGCTGATATTGTTCCTTGATGAACCCACATCAGGCCTCTCCTCAAGAGATTCTGAAAATCTTATGGACCTCCTCAGGGACCTCACTCTGAAAGGCAAGCTTGTTATCACGGTCATCCACCAGCCTTCATCCGAAATATTCAAGATGTTCGATAAGGTGATTATCCTCGACCAGGAAGGGAGCCTTGCCTACTTCGGAAATCCGGTCGATGCCGTGATCTATTTCAAGACACTCGACGTACAGATCAACGCAAACCAGGGTGAATGTCCCGCATGCGGAAACGTTAATCCTGAAACAATCTTCAACATAATTGAAATCCAGGTTGTTGACGAATTCGGGAAATATACTGAGAAAAGAAAAGTAAAGCCTAAGGAGTGGTCTGCCATGTTCGCACAGAAACATCAGCTTGTCAAAGTACCTGAAGTAAAAGAACCCCCACACAAGAACCTGCAGAGACCCGGGCTTTTAAAACAATTTCTGATCTACCTGTCAAGGGACACAAGAAGCAAAATTGCAAACAATCAATACGTTATGCTGACTCTTCTTGAGGCTCCGGTCCTGGGATTCATTCTTTCATTCATAATCAGGTATATTCCAGATCCTGATTCAAGTATCTACTTGTTCTCCGAAAATGAAAATATCCCCATTTATATTTTCATGAGCATCATTGTAGCTCTTTTCCTGGGGCTCACGATAAGTGCCGAGGAGATATTCCGTGACAGGAAAATATTGAAAAGGGAGCGTTTCCTGAACCTTAGCAGAACCAGCTATCTTGTAGCAAAGATCACTATCCTGATCTTCATATCAGCTTTGCAGTCTGCCCTGTTTCTTGCAATAGCAAATCCGATATTGGGAATAAAAGGTTTGTTTCTCCAGTACTGGCTTGCACTTTTCACAACAGCATTTTGCGCTAATATGCTTGGACTGAACATATCAGCATCATTTAATTCAGCCATTACCATTTATATTGTAATACCTCTTCTCATCATCCCCATGATGGTGCTCAGCGGAGCCATGTTTTCGTTTGACAAACTTAACAGGAAGATCGGGAGTGTCGAAAAAGTTCCGCTGATAGCAGAACTTATACCGACCAGGTGGACATATGAAGCTCTTATGGTCTCACAGTTTAAGGACAACAAATACAGCCGGATAGAATACAATAAGGAAAAGGAATCTTATTACATTCTTCAGAAAAAAATCAGTATTGCTGATTTCAACAAGGTGCACAGGATACCTGAACTTAACAGGGCTCTTGAAACAAGTCTGGCTGAATACAGAGCCAATCCCGGGAACAATAACAGCGGTGAAAATACGATTCTAAGCATCCCATCACCTAAATTCAGCAATCTGCTCCTGCTTAAGAACGAGCTGACCAGGATATCAAAAATCTATAATATTCCGGCATTCAGATATATTGAATACCTTACACCTTATGAATTTAATCCCGCTGTTGCCGATTCTGCCAGCACTTACCTGAAAAAACTTAATGAATTATTCAGTAATGCCTCAAACTCGGCAAGTGAAAGAAAGGATAAGTTTTACACCCTTAACAGTGCCAGGCTCAACCAGTTACGTAATGATCATTACAATTTCAAACTTGAGGAAATTGTCACAAAATATTATGAACGGAAAAAGATTCTCCTTTATAAGAATACCATTGTCCAGAATATAGATCCTGTCTATCTTGATCCTTATAAAAGGGGTTTTCTGGGTTTCAGAACTCATTTTTATGCACCGGCAAAATATATTTTCGGCATCAGGACAGATACTTTTACGTTTAACATAATCCTGGTTCTGATGAGCACTGTTTTACTTTATCTGGCGTTGTATTACGAGCTCCTGGTAAAAGCAGTCAGATTCGTTGAAAAAATTAAGATCCGGAAACGAATATTTAAGAGATCATAACTGAATTTTTATATTTTTGTACTAATCTTAGTATCATTTTGATGAAAGAGAGAGTTTTCTTTATAATACTGGCAATTCTGTTTGTTAGTTTCTCCTGCAGAAATACGGCAAATAAGTCGGAGGAATTCATTTTTCCGGAATCTGATTCTGTTCCGGTCGGAGAGGCTGAAAAGCTAAGCTCGGAAGCTATTGCTGAGATCTCAAAAAATATTTCATCCCCGGTTGAAATAGCAAACCTGCTTCAACTGCTGGAGGTCCCCTTTTCGCCCGAATACCTTGCTTCCTCTGTAGATGCCAATAAACAGACGACCGCATTCGATAAGGCTCTTGCACTTGGAATTCTTGGAGCTGACCTCGGGTATCTAAATATGTATGAAAAGACAGGGACCTCCATTGATATTCTATCATCCATCAGGAAGCTTGCTGAAGGCATCAGGGTTGGCCAGTATTTTGATTTTGAGACTATTAAGAGACTTTCTCTGAATAAATCAAATCTCGATTCGCTCCTGTTCCTTTCCATTGATTCTTATACGCTGATCGATCAGTATCTCCGTAATGATAACCGTGGGCACCTCTCATCATTGATGATCCTCGGAGTATGGACGGAAGCTCAGTATCTTGCGACACAGGTAGTGAAGAGGTATCCTGACCAGATGCTTAAAGACCGTATCGGAGAACAGAAGATCATCCTGAATGATCTTATTATGCT
>CAZLCF010000013.1:0-23437 GCA_964557905.1 uncultured Rikenellaceae bacterium
ACTGTTTTAAACATCTCTAACTGCGGTTGTACGGGCAATTTCTTTAACATGATTTTCAGGGTTTTAATCAAATTTACTGAAAATCAATGCAAAAATCAAGATTTCAAAGAACATAAGTTATTAACAATCAATGTGTTGATAATTATTAAGGATCAACTAAGTAAAGGAAAAAAGGGAAGTAATAGTTACCCCACGCCCGACCGCATTATCTTCCGGCAAGGTAGGAGTGACAACCTTATATATTATTTATACAAATCTCCGTTGAGATATTTTAATCCTGAATCACAAATAATTGTTACAATTTTCTTTCCGGGTCCGATAATTCTTGCTCTTTGAATTGCTGCCCAGACATTTGCCCCGGATGTTGTTCCTCCGAATATTCCTTCCAGTCTTGCCAGTTTTCTTGCAGTATCGTATGCATCCTCGTCAGATACGGATATTATCTCATCAGCCAGATCTAATCTGCATATTGATGGTACAAATCCTGCTCCGATACCTTTGAGTTTATGAGTTCCCGATGTATCTCCGCCTGAAAGAGAACGTACATTCAACGGTTCAACAGGGATGCACCGGACACCCGGGATTTCTTTCTTGAATACTTCTGCATTCCCTGAAAAGCATCCGCCGGTATATTCAACTACTGTTCCGCCGGGTTTGGGCTCACCTCTCTTTTCAGCTCCTTCAATCATTGATAGTGCCATCCGGTCTTTCATGCTTCCAGTAGGATTGGAACCTTCATACTTGACATATATTTCAGCACAACCAGGTTCCGAAAGTCGTTCCAGCTTTAAAAGCGGTGTCTTTCCTATTGCATTCATTATTTTGGATCAATTGAATTCTGATGAATGTTATAAATAACAACATCATTCTCCATACTCAGAAATTCTTTAATTCAGTCCAAAGATTTTCATGTCTTCTTCAACTGTTGTAATAGTCTGAACTCCAAACTTTTCCTGAAGGATTTTTAAAACATTTGGAGTCATGAAGCCTGGTAAAGTAGGTCCTATATGTGTATTCTTAATGCCAAGATAAAGCAATGCAAGATGAACAATTATTGCTTTTTGTTCATACCAGGCAATATTGAAAACTATTGGCAATTTATTGATATCATCAAGGTTCAGCACTTCTTTTAATTTGAGAGCAACAAATGCCCAGGAGTACGAATCATTGCACTGTCCTGCATCAAGAACTCTCGGGATCCCATTAATGTCTCCCAAATTCAGTTTATTGTAGCGGTATTTTGCACAACCTGATGTAAGAATTACTGTATCTTTCGGCAGTTGTTTTGCAAATTCCGTGTAGTATTCGCGGCTTTTCTGACGTGCATCACATCCAGACATTACCACAAGTCTTTTGATCGCTCCTGAATTTACAGCTTCAAGGATTTTGTCAGCCAGTGACAAAACCTGGTTGTGTGCAAAACCTATGGTGATCTCACCTTTTTCAATTTCTGCCGGAGGCTGGCATTTTTGTGCTAATTCAATAATTTCTGAAAAATCTTTGTGCCCGTTTGGTAATTTCCTGTCAATGTATTTCCATTCAGGCATTCCGGTTGGTCCGGTTGTAAATACTTTATCATTATAGGTAGTTGTTTTTCTTGGAGGAACCAGGCAGTTTGTTGTAAAAAGAACTGGTCCGTTGAAAGTTTCAAATTCATCAAGTTGCCGGTGCCAGGCATTGCCATAGTTTCCAACAAGATGCTTATGCTTTTTAAATATTGGATAGGCGTGTGAAGGCAGCATCTCGGAGTGCGTGTAAATGTCTATTCCTTTTCCTTCGGTTTGGACTAAAAGCTGTTCCATATCTTTCAGATCGTGTCCGCTGACGAGAATACCGGGGTTCTTACCTGCTCCAATATTTACTTTTGAGATTTCAGGATTACCAAATGTTGACGTGTTTGCTTTGTCGAGTAATGCCATGACTTTAACTCCATGTTCACCTGTATGCATGATCCAGTCCAGCATACCGTTTAAATCCATTGGTTTGGTGATCATTACGAGTGTTTTTTCAATAAAGTTATAGATTTCACGGTCTTCAAAACCCAGATTAAAGGCATGTTCAGCATATGCGGCCATTCCTTTGATACCGAATAAAGCATATTGCTTTAAAGCGCGGATATCTTCATTATTATCATAGGTTACAGTGCTGACTTGTTTGGCCTTTTCGGAAAATTCTGAACCTGTAGCACCGCTCCAATTAACAGCATCATGTTTTTCATTGATAGTGACTTTATTCTTCAGAATGTCACGAAAACCAATACACTCCTTAATTGCCTGAATGATTGCCTTATCATTAAAATTAGCATTTGTGATGGTCATAAACAGGCAATTCACAATGTGTTTGCTTTCAGCATTTGTGTCGAGTCCTTTCTTCCGGGCTTCAATTATAGTGAATGCAAGCCCCTGACATGCAAATATTAATAGATCCTGAATATTAGCAGTATCCTCTTTCTTACCGCAGACTCCGTTAATTGTACAGCCTGTATTCCTGGCCGTTTCCTGACATTGATTGCAAAACATGCTCATAATAATAAAATTTATAAGTTTAGCTTCAAAAAAACTGACTTTCTGTTTTTATTATAATTGCCGGCGGTTGCCTTTGTAAGCAGTTATAACGATGTTAAATACAGCTGCAATTTTTATTTTTTTCTATAATACAAAATTCCAAATAAAATACTTGTTATAAAAAATATACCTGATAAAATCCATGGAATATTTCCTGATTGTATTGTCTTTTCAACATTTTCATGACCATGATCTCCCTCTTCTCCTTCAGCAAAATGAAAGAACCGGACATAAGCTTCAATATATTCCCTGCCTGCATTAACATCATTAACATCAAAATTCTTCAATGACATTACCTTATCAAAACGTATTTTTAATTCCGGCAGAATATCTTTTGGTACTAATCCTTCCAACGGAGTAAGGTTTCCTGATTCTATCGATTTGTCAGCAGCTGTAATTTTCTCATCAATTGGCGTACCTGATGGTTTAATGCCGGTAAAGGACATGCCTTCGCCAAATCTGTGGAGTCTGACAACAGTCTCAAAAAAATACTTGTCGGCAAGCTGTCTGGCATCAGGATTAAGATCCCTTATTTTCATTATTAGGTTAAAAACTTCAATAACCGCTCTTTCATAGTCAGGTTTGACCCATTTAAGGACATAATTTACATTATTTTGATCAATTGCTTTTATTGCGTCTGCCACGACAGGACCATCCATCGTATCGCAATGAGCGAACACTAAATCAGATGAGAAAAGTGAGATAAGAACAAAAATGATAAAGGATAATACATGTTTTTTCATGATATACCTCCTCTTTTAACAGGCTCAAGACACTAACCTTACAAGTTACACAAAAGTTTATTAAATGCAAAAAAGATACTATCGTGGCAGATGAATCCGGTGCATTGATCTGCAATCAATTCTCTCATTGCAGATTGCCGGGACCTGTCTTTTTCAAGGGTTGCCAGATGAATCAGGCAAGTATCACATGCCAGGCCGCAAAATGCTATGAGTAATTCCATTTCATTACATTATAATGCGTTTCTCAGGGCTTTTTAGTTAAATCAAGGTTACAGGTCAGGCAATTGTCTACATGGACACTTAAAACTGATCCGCATTTTGGACAAGTCCTTCTCTTAGATTCGAATTCCAGGAAATTATTAATTCCGGTTTCTTCTATCATCAGAAGATTCTGGATAAAACTAGTTTTATATTTTGTTCTGTATCGTTTGTCAAGTTGTTTCAATCTCGGGCAAGGAAATTTTTCGCATTCGTAACAGAATTTTGAGATTGTCTTGTCAAGCAGATCGCAATTCTTAATCCTGCACTGAACACAGGATTTGCGCTTGAAATCAGATTCAACCCAACAGCCACAACATTTGTTTTTATCTCTCAGGTAGGCGAGACAAGTTCCGCAATTCATGCCGCATGGAGCTATCAGAGTTTTATCAAATGCCACTGTTTTTTTCATTATCCTTTATAGCTTTTAAATAGACCTTTCTGACACCATAGTTCTTTTCTTTTTTTGCAATATTTCCTATGGATTCAGGCACTCCCCATCTTACTCTTGGAGCCTTATAGTTGATATACCTTATTAAATCATTTATATAAGGTTCTGCTATTTCCGGTTTTTCCGCAGTTACATGTTTCATAATATCCGAGCAGGTGCCTTTTTCAACGTCAGCACCTGTTTCGAGGATTTCCATCAGCTCATTGAAGAGACTATTATCTTTTTGTATTTCAGTAGCAGAAAGTGTCACTTTTTCTTTTAGCTTTCTGCCGGAATTTAAAATCTCTTTAATTGTCTTCATCATATTGTGCTTTAGGATAAATTGTGATTGAGATATTATTAAAGTTTCTGACAGGCAGGGCAAAAGTATACAGCACCGCCGAGATATGCCTCTTTTACAATCAGACTGCCGCCATCAAACACAATCAGCAGCTGGTATTTATCAGGATGTTGTTCAAAGGGCGGATAATATCTCATATTTGTCCCGTCACCGATTGTGATACATATATTCGCATCAAAATTGATGTCGACAAACATTCCGTGTCCTTTTGTCGATTTGACCTGCCTCCCTGTAAGGAGTTTAGGATATCCTGCGGAGTCACCATAATACCATGTAAACTTATGATGACTTGTAGCATTAAAAACTTCCGTAATTCTCCTGCCTGTTAAGGTTTTGGCGGCTTGTAAACTAATTGTTGCTGATTCGGGAATTTCTAACATAATCTTATTTATTTTTAATTTTCTGAATGACAATTCTTAGAAAAATAATACTCATGCATGCTTAAATCTGAGCCGACAAAAAAGAAGGATAGTGCGAAACTTATTGACAATATAATCCGTGTTGACCTAAGTATTATTTTATGTTTTAGCCCGAATTATTTCCAATCCAAGCAGTGATCTTAAATCATCAAGTTCATTTCCGGAAGATTCATAGGAATCACATTTTTTAATTGGCATAATTTTCTTATTATCAGTATCAACAATGGTACTGGTCGTTGTAAAAGCAACGAAAGCACCGATAAAAGCTATAATCAGTCCGAACAAAGAAAAATAAGTAGCAATTATTCCCCCTAAGAACATAAAGAAACCAGTCGCCGTTCCAAAAGGGCCGAATGGCTTATCCAGCTTATTCTTTATTATCATGCTTAAAATCAGCAGTTCATTCAGTCATTTTATTGATACCTGCATAATACAGGTCAAAGCCCCCTTTCCCTCCGGGTCGATCTGAAGAGAAGATCATGAAATCATTTGTAAATTCATATTCATATACTTTTACTATTGGTCTGTATTCATCAGATTGAGTATTTATTTTCTCTCCAAAATTTACTGGAGCTGACCATCCCCCTTCATTAAAAGTTGAATAGTATAAGTCGAATCCCCCATATCCTCCTGATCTGTTGGATGCAAAAACCATAAGATTCCCAATGATGAAAGGACATTTATCATCCATGTCTGAAGAGAGGATTGTGTCCTTTATGACGGGTCTTGATGCTGAATCGCTTAATGAAGCAAGTAAATTGCTTTTTTTAATGATCTCGGTTCTGTAAATATCAAAACTGCCTTCACGGTTTGAACAAAAATATATGGCTGAACTATCATTGTTCAAAGAGGGATATGCATCATCCTTCTCTGAATTCAGGAACACAATATTTTTTGGAGTTGAATAGATGTTACTGGATAAATTCTGGGTAAATTTTATATCCAGATCACCTGATTCATTATTTGCATATAGAAGAATATAATTCTGATACCTCTCATAACCAATTCCGACTTGCCTGGTTCCGTCCCCCTGTGGTATTAAATATGGACCCAATTCATCATATATTGTATATATTCTTTTGGTAGCATTAATAAGATTTACATGAGCGTCGTATGCATCTAAATTGGGACTGGCATTTTCTTCAACAGTAAGTATTCCGGTTGATTTACTCATAATTACATCCAGCAGTATATAAATTATATCAAATTCTTTGCCCCAGCTTTTTCGATTTGATGAAAAGCATAAAGGGGAAGTATCTCCCAGAGTAGGGGAGGTAGAATTATAATCATCAAATTCGGAGTTTATATTTTCCATATTGACGGGCGTTTCCGGGAAAGTTCCTGTATGATATTTATAATCAGGATAACAGGAATTTACAGCCATGACAATAATAGCAAGTATCATATAGAGTGGTTTCATGGCGAAATGGTTTTATGCAACGTCAATATTCAGCTTTCTGTTTGTACTTAACCTGAAACTGCAAGTTTGATGATGTATTTATGTTTCCCCCGGGAGAATAAGTTTGCCCTGGTTAGGTTTTTACAGAAATATATTTATAAAATCAGCTGCGGAGACCTGATTCTTATTCTTAATTGTCCTCTTGCCGTCAGAGTAGTTGGTTACCGTACATTGCTTATAGACAGTGCAATTGCCACTCTTATCAGGTGAATATCCCTTGCAAACACGCAATACATCAGGTGATATTTCGTCGATGAGTACAATTTTCCCGTCTCCATATTTCAATCTGCCTAATTCGAACTTGCCATCAATGACATGCAGGTTTTTTGATGTAAATTCCTGAGAAACAATTTCAGCAATGTCCTTCACGAGTTCAACACTATGTTTGATCTCATCTTTATTCATAGCGCCTGTAGCTTCCAGTGCTTCCATTGTAATGAGAATATCACTATCCCCCTTTGTCCACGCTTCAACAACTTTGTTAAGATTCTTACAGGGTTTCACAAAGGGATATCTTCTCCAGAAACTTCCGGTTGCGTTGTTTCTCCAGGTGAACTCAAGATTCGACAACGGAGCTGATCCCGGAAATTCCGGTGATTCCACCGGCATGCTCAGAGGGATGGCTGGCTCCACAACCATCTCATTATCTTTGATTGTATCGATATAATGTGAAGGGATGCCCTTCTCTTTCAGCAGTTTAAAGAAATGCGTGGCAAACCTGCAGGCAACAGCACCTTTCCCGGGAATGTCACCGATAACAGTATCATATCCGGGATCAAAAACAAGTTTTCCGTTTTCAATGTAGCCTGTTGCTCTGTCTGTAAAAACAAACCGGTATTTACCGGCATAAGCTCCCTCGGTTATATTATAGACATCTTTCGATTTTCCGCGATATACAAGGTTTTTTTCTGCCATATTAATTTTCTCTTTTTTTTACATATGGTAAATGTACATTTCCATATTCATTTTGCAAATCATTTTGAGGAATTATATTGCCAGGCACAGTTATATATTTATCATTCAGTTAATTAACGAATTAGAATTCCGGTTTATGTTTGTGAAACGCTCCTGATTTTTTTGTCAGGATAGAATGCACCTCCTTTGGTCAGCCATGATACACCGAAAGCTACAAGAGCAACGGTTTCAGCCCAGAATACGAAATCAGATTGCAGATGGGTATTCTCAAAGAAGATAAAGAATATCATCATCGCAATCAGACATGCAATCATAACTGATCCACAGGTTAAATAGATTTTATTTCTTGTAAGTTTCCGTTTTGTAGGATCAGGATCTTTCCTGGTAAACAGAAATATTGAAAATCCGGAAAGGATAAGGAAGAAAAGAACAGCACAGATAAAATGAACTATCGCTGAAAAGTTATATGGCCCTTCTTTAACTGTTGGAAACAAAGCAATTCCGATAGCAAAAAATCCAGCCAGATTCCCTGCCCAGTTATCCCATTTATCATAGCCTTTATAGAAAAACATAAACAAAGCTATTGCACAGATTGCGCCAACAAACACATCTCTCATCCCACTATGGTAATAAAGACTTATATTTCTAAGAATAATTTCTTCCTTAAAGAACATAAATACCCCGAACACTAACACAAATGGCAGCATGATACCTATCCATCCGACAGCTTTCCGTAAAGCCAGGTATGAATATGTCTGGTTTAAGTATTCATCATTCTTTTCCATATTATCCATGTTTAAATTAAAAATTATTAAATCATATCATATTTTGAGAATGAAATATCCATATTTTATTAATAGTGCCTGATAGATCGGCAATAAGTAAACAAAACCGGACCCCGGCAACCGGTTATCGGGCATATTTACTATATTGTCAGTGGCTGGGCTTTTATTTAACCCTTTTACTCTTTCCTTCTATGTAGGTTGAGAATTTATCTCCGTCCTGGGATATTTCAAACCTCGTGTTAACAGTATCGGTGTCAAGCAAGGAATAAACCAAACGAAAAACAGGATTTTCCGGGACTTTATCACTGGTCAATACGATTGCTTTGTCTGAAAAGGTAATCGTATAATTAATTGTATGCCCTTCATTATCAAAGTAGATAGCTTTATTCGGGTTACCTGTAAAATCCAAATAAATTATCATTAAGTCTTCGTGTACGACCGGTGATTTGCCCTCAGCAGATGGATATTCAGAATGGCTTTTCCTTATAAGAACTTTATTGTTAAGATCAAAAGAGAATAAAAATGTTCCGCCTCCCTGTCCTGGTTGTCCGGATCCTTCGCCCTTCCAGTCCCCGATTAACCAATTCCACTTATCCCAGACAGAGCTTTGCTGTCCGTTCAAGGTGCTCAAGGTAACGATCTCAAATATAAAAAGAAGGATTTTTATCTTCATAGTTTCGAATTTTTATTTATCCAGTAGATCTACCAATCTTTATTTTTTTGTCTTACTCAGGACAAAAATCATCCATGGAGCAATCTTTAATTCTGATACCCAGTTATAGGGTTCGTCTTTATAACCTAATGGTTTGTAAGTAGCTTCTAACTTTAATCCAGCCTGATCAAATAATTTATGATAATCAGGGACAGTCCAGAATATGTCTTCGACAGGTCTCCGGTCTTCAACATCCAGCATTATGTCATGAACAATGTCTCCTGTTTTTGCATTCCGGTTATTGGGAAAGTCCTTTGTTGAAAATGATGCCCATTCATTTATGTATAATTCTGGAGTTGAATCCAGACAAATCATTTTTCCTGCAGGTTTCAACAGGTCCCGGAGTCCCAAAAGGATTTTTGTTCTGTTCTCCCAGCCTGGAATGTTGTCAAAGGTAAATATGGATTGTATCAGGTCGAATTGGCTTATTCCCAGATGACTATAATTGCCATTTGTAATTTTTTGATAATCACCTGATTTGTCAAGTCTTTTAGCAATTTCCAGCATGTCGCTGGAAATATCGATTCCAATCACATTGAATCCAAGTTGTTTTAAGAATCTTGTTGATCGACCGGTCCCGCATCCAAAATCTATTGCTTTGTGTCCTGTTACATGTGAAGAGATTATTTTTGGCAGATCCCGGTATGCCAGATAATAAGTGTTAGGGAATTCGAGCTTAGAATAGGATTCGGCGCGTGTTTGATTACCATAGGTGTTTTCAAATGTCGGATCATCAGCTTTCATATTTACTTCATTGTCCGCGTCAGTACAAGTACTTTAATCTTTGCCTTGAAACTAAAGGTTCTTACGGATTTCTTCTAATTTATCCTGAGCGCCCGGATCTACGGCAAGGTGCTTTTTAAGTTTATCACATGCATAATCACTGCAATAGGCACAGTTTATCATGTTTTTCAGGATAGCACATTTCCTGATCTCACAATCGGCACATCCTGTAAAGAGTCTTCCATTGTTAACTTTACATCCGTCGCAGTCTGTTATAATCTCTGGTTTGGGAGTGGTTCCATAAATTTTGGAAAGTTGGTCTGCGATCAATACTCTCATTTCAGCTTGATGAGAAATATTTTTTTCAAGTGTTGCCAGATGAATCGGACAGCTGTCACATGTCAGGCCGCAATATGCTATCATTGTATTCATTATATTGATAATCTGATATTAATATGTTGTTACAAAATTATAATAAATGACGTTAGCGCAAGTATGTTTATTTTGTGATTTTATTCTCTCTCATTTTATAATACAAAATTAGGGACAGTGAATATATCCCCGGAATTATGAAAGGTATATCCGGTAGCCGATAACCGGACAGCACCAAAGAGTTTAACAAATTTATTCCAGTTCTTTTTTGTTAAGGGCTCAATTGTGAGCTGGTTTGAGGATCCAGGTTCTTGTTTAGTCTTTGTGATAGTGGTATAGGGATTAATGTATAAAAGCTAACAGCCCGGCAATAAAGTAGTTATACAAGTTGCTGGTCTTATGTACGTTATTGTCCGTATTAGCACGCTTGCGTCATAGTGAGGTATTTTCTATCCGGGAACAAACTTTATGAGTATTACGATTATTGCTTTACGAAGTCCTGTACACCAATAGCTGATTTGCAATGATGGCACCAATTAATCCTTAACACACCGGACAGAAAAACCAGCCTTCTTCGGGTCGTTGAACTCAAAAAAATACGAGTAATCAAATTCTAGTTCGCGGCTAAATGCCTTATCCGAATAAGACACAGTAGTGGACCACCAGAAACCATTCCAACCAATAAAATCAAATATACCATCGTCATAGCGATAACCACCGGGAAGTGCTGTAAAACCGCTTTCATCGCTTGCTCCGGTATTTGGACTTTGCCAATGGGTTGTACCTGTTTCTTTAAGTTTACCTCCAGCGATACTTTCACCACCCAGAAATGTTGCAAGTGTTGCCCATTCCTCTTTAGATGGTACATGCCAGCCAGCAGGGCAAAGGTTGCCGGTATTTATCGTAAACCAGTTATACAATGCTCCGTATGTATCTTTATAGGAAGATTCATTATTATTGTACCAGCAATAGCCCGGGGTACTAAGATTGCTCCATTCTGTACCATCTGTCACTAAAGGTATACCTGTACCATTCTTATAATGAGTTGTTTTCAGGTTTTCAACCATCCAAATTTGTGTACCAATTTTTACAGAAGTGTATGCATTACCATCACTGTCTTTTATGGTGTCATCATCATCTTTATTACAGGAATGAACTAAAACAAGTAATAGAATTACACCAAGAATTTTGAACATACTTTTCATATTAAATCTTATTATGTTTAACTTTCAAGAAAACGAATCGATAAAAGATCATGGAGCCGGTAATCCGGCTTTTTTACTTAATTGTCCGTGTCAGTCACAATTTTTATTTTTTAAATTCTTTTTCGATAAAGTTAACAGTTAATTCAAGTCCATTTACATTTTGAAGTCTTTGTGAAATCTCAACAGCATTTTTCCTGTAATTTTCATTTATTATACATTCTGTAATAGCTGAGGAAATTGATCCTGCTGTCATTTCCTTAAAATCGCAGGCATTGGGTCCCAGTCCTAATTTTACAATCTGTTTACGATTCTCAAACTGATCTGTTATGAATGGGAATGCAACTTGTGGAACCCCTGATCTGGCTGCTGCTGCCATCGTCCCTGTTCCACCATGATAAACAATTGCTGATAAACATGGGAAAAGCAAATCAAAAGCTATATCATCTACATAGAGAATATCAGAAGTATTGTTTTCTGGTAAATCAGCCCATCCTTTCGAAACAATTAGTCGTTGGTTTGTAACTTTTGAGACTTCATTAAAAATCTGACCATATTTTTCTGGACTCGAAATTGGATTACTGCCAAATCCGATATAAACAGGAGGTTTCCCGGAATTGAGAAAACCTTCCACATTAGCCGGCAAACCGTTTTTTGATGGTAACAGCATATAACCGGTCTGGGTGAAAGCAAAAGAAACATCAGTACGGGCAGCATTTAACTCCCGGTCGCAGGCAATAATAACATTTTCACCTAACCAATATTGCCAAAAATCGTTTATTGGTTTTAGCCCCAGATTGGCTCGTTTATTATTGATAAAACTTCTTATCAATAAATTCATAAGCGATCGTCCAAACCTAAACATTAAGCGATTGAATAATGGATCGTGTTTAGTAGTACCTAAAATCATCGGATAAAAAGCCACTAAACGATAAGGGACCTTTAATAAATCTGCAACGGTAGGGACACCCATTATAATTCCAGCACCCAGAATAAGATCTGAACCTTTGACTATCCCCGGAAGTACATTTATTTGATTTTCGATTAACTTTTTACCTTCTTTTGGAGAAATTTGAACAGTGATACCACCCTTAATATCAGGATTTTGTTTATACAGCTCACGCAAGTTTATACCAAATGGTACAAACGGACAATTGTATCTTTTTACAAGTTCCTCATTTTCAGGTGGAGCACAAAAAATGACCTCATGTCCATGTTTCATCATACCAGTGGCCAATGCAACCATGGGCTGGACATCTCCCCTTGAACCGTTTATTATTAGTGCAATTTTCATAGTTAATTTTTAAATGGATACTATCTGGTGGTCTTCGCAATCTTTTCAAATTTTCTCTTGACTTTTTTTATATCTTCAAATTGCAGGTTTTCAAGATTAACCTTTTAAGACCGTTTTTAAGTTCTAATTCAATTTCAAAGAGTTTTATACCTACAGATTTTATCTCATCGATTTGTAAAGTTTCAATACTTTTAGTATCAGGTAAAAGAAATCGTATTTCTTTGTCATCCCATTCAATAAAGTATTTTCTGCTATTTAAGTATGAATAACCCATGATTATAAAAAGGGTAGAATTCCAGTCACCAGATGGGAAATGAAAATCGTTTCGTTTGAATTATGCTTTATCATGAGTCAAATCAAGAAATTGTTCCCTTAAGAAGGGTTTCCCATGTCCGGGATAAATAGTATGAAATGGGAAATTTTGTAATTTTTTAATACTATTTTTTAAATCTGAAGAATCATCAAGCATATCTGTCAGAGATGGTTTGTCAATATTTAAAAGTAAATCTCCGCAAAACAGGTTTCCGTTAGTTGTCAGGATTCCTATGGAGCCTTTTGAGTGTCCCGGAATATGAAGCACTATAGCATCTAATCCATATTTTAAAAGATTATCGCCATCATTTACAAAAACATCGGGGTAAAATCTAAGAGCCCTGTATATAATTCCAAAAAAGGATAGTAATAATCCAGGGACAAATGATGGTGAATTCTTCCTGTTTAAGGACATATTGGTGCTTACGACTGTTTCTAATTCATCACGATGTAAAGCAATTCTTGCTCCAAATTTGCTTTTAAGAAAAGCGCAATTACCTATATGATCAAGATCTCCATGAGTTATTATAATAAGGTTCAGGCTTCCTGGCTCACAGCCTGCATTTTTGAGTATCATTTCAAGTTCTTTACGTTTTGAGCGGAAACCTGAATCTATCATAATAAAACCATTGTCTGTTTTAATAAGATATGAATTTACTCCTGTGGCACCTTTCAAAAGTAAGCTCTTTCCCCACAAGTTTATAGTTTCTATTTCTCTAATTTCTGACATGAATAATATTCATTTTAAGGAGTTAACGTTTGTTTGGTCAATGAGAAAAAGCAGTTAAATTTTGTTAGTGTGGTTGTCCAGTTACTGCATTAGAGTCGTGTATAGACTCTCTGAGCCGCAGCCATGGTGAATTCATCCATCCGCTTTCGCACACCGATCCCGCCTCGCTCGGTCAGTTCTTCCTCCCGGATCAAGTTCAGTCCGATGCGCTGTAAAAGCACAAGCGCTTTTCCCAACGCGGCTATACCTCCTGCGTTTTCCTCGCCCGAAGACCGGATTATCTCAAGTTCAGAAGGGCTAAAACTAAGCAGCCCCCTTCTGCCCACCAGCACTCCGGTGCCGAACGGAGCGTACACCTTATGTGCAGAGAAGGCGAGATAATCAATCCCGCATCGTTCCATCTCAACCCTGCGGTGTGCGATCAACTGTGCCGCATCCACCAGCAAGTGTACCCCGTAACGATGAACGATCCGACTGATCTCCTCCAGATTGTTGGATACACCGAGGACATTCGAAGCGCCGCTTACGGCCATAAGCTTGATCCGCTTCTTTCCGTACTGACCCTTCTGGTTGTAAGCGCACAGGAGCGCGTCCATCTCGTTCGAGGTGTGTTCGAGGAGCGTGTTGAGCACTACGGGTTCGATGCCTTGTTCGGATTCACGACTCAAACTTTTGGCTGTCAGGTTGATGGCTTCAGTGGTATTGGAAGTAAAGATCACATCATAGGAAGCAAGGGGTGCACCCAGTACTCCCGCACAGATGGACTTGATCTTGTGAATGATCTCTTGCTGTGCTTGCTCGGGCTGGTGCCATGTCTGGCAGCCAGCTTTTCAGCAGTCGCCTGCCGGAATGCGTCATTCCCGAAATGCTTGATCAGCCGGAGTGCCCTGGCAAATGCGATGACGTTGACTATGGCTGATGTGCTGGCCTCGAACTTGTTTGGTGCATCGGCCCAGACGACCCAGCAAGGAGAGATAAGCCTGGTCGTCCCTCCACCGGTCTGGAAAGGAGTGCCTCCGGGCAATGCTTTCCTTTCAACAGCCAATGCCCTTACACCTAATGGCAGACCGATCTCCTGTCTTGACACACTTTGATAACTTTCTGGTTTAAGTTGTGTCTTAAGGGCTTCTGCTCTTCCGGGTGTGCAAAAGATGACCGCGTATTTTCCTTTGTTCAGCCCAAGGTATTCCAGGATAATATGCAGATAATCAATTGGGAGCGGCTGATCAACATTATTCTCAAATTTAAAGTCTTTATCAGGCCATGCTGTCCAAACACTCTGCTTAGCGCCATAAATTATAGAGTTTGTTATGCTGTTCCCGGTCTTTATTCCATCTCCTGAATCCTGAAAAAATACTGCGGTATTTCTTAATTTATAAAAGACACAGTGATCAATGTTAATTTCATTGCCATGAGCAATAATCCCTACCTGAATTTGAGAAATATTTTCATCTCCGACAAACATACGTTGCTGCACTGATAAATCTGTTTTTGTTTTATTAAATCTTGCAATCAGAAAATACCTGGTATTAGGATAAAAATAACCGTGAAATTTTAATCCCTCTGATTGTAACATGGCTTTCATCGATTAAAAAACTGACGACAAAATGATAACTATCTGGTATTTCTCCTTTTTTCGCCTTACTTGCAATTACAGGCATTTGTTCCGGCGTCCATGATGTATCGTCAGGTAAAATGCTGGCTTCTATTATTATACGTTTATTACTCATTTCTTTTTCTGTTGCAACTGACACATGACTTTCCAGGATGTAGATTCCGGGATTTATTTTCATGATATAGATATTATTATCCCGGCTTCTGATAATTTCTGCAGCTTTATGAATCGAATAAACCGGAGCTTCTTTTGTTCCTGGATTTTCATCATCTCCAATGTTGCTGTCAACGTAAACTGCCTGTGCATGAACAGTCAAATGGCATATAAAAGCCAAAAAGCTAATTAAGAAAATGTTTTTCATAAAATTAAACTATTGGTTCTTATTGAATGTGTGTATTAATTTTTACTGGTAACGGCATTATTAACTTTACTGTCCGTGTCAGGTATAATATTCTATTCTTTTTTCCAATTTTGCATTTCAATAATATTCCCTTCAAGGTCTCTGGCATATATCGCTTTTATAATTCCTAAACCCGTGATTTCTTTTTCTATTAACTCCCCATATTTTTCTCCACCCTTGGCAATTAGTTTTTCCAATGTTTTTTCTACATCACTTACGTGAAATGCGATATGTCCAAATCCCTGGTAATTAATTAATGGAGTATCAGTTTTCTCAGATAATTCATTATATCCAAATATCTCAAGAGTTGGTCCATTATCATATCCTGGTAGTTTTAAATGAATACCTCTGATTTTAACATCAGTTATTTTAGTCATTTTATCAATCCAATCTCCATATAAATCTCTTTCAGGATAGACAGGTTCACATTCAAATACATCAATATAGAATTGTGCAAGTTTTTTCCAATCCTTTGCTATGATGTTTGTATGTATGAATTTGATCTCGTTTCTCATGTTTTACAGATATTAAGTCCAACTACCCTATAATAAAGCTGGCAAACGGCTGCCGGATTAATTTACTTTTTTTGTCCGTATTATCATCAGTTTTTATTTTCAGAATTGATAACCTAGTCTGATATGCATTACAGTCAAGGCTGAACTATTAATTTTTTCACTGTTGTCCTGATAATGATTTATTTTAGTTCCGGTACCGAATCTTGCTGATGATGAAATTGAAATAGAGATTCTTGAGATTGGATAAAATATTAAACCTGTTCTGACTAATATTCCAAAAGTACTATGGGAATTGTCAATTTTAATTCCACTGCCAGAAAATCCACCGCCGAAATCTCCTTTATATAAGATATTTGAAAAGAATAGATCTGATTCAATGAAGGGTTTAACAAATAAAGTTCTTTGTTCCAAGAAGGTATATCTAAGTCCTGTGGAAATATCGAATTCGGTCATTTTCCCTTTGCCGTAATAGGTATCTAAACATGTTTTACAATCGTCCTCTATTCCATTTTTATCGTACTCTAAATGTGAGATCCAACTCAAATTAGAAAAATATTGGTTGAAATATACACCATAAACAAATTTTGGTTCAATTTCATGGTTCAAAGTCTCACTATTCATTTCTAATGTAAAAAATGAAAGTCCAATTTCTTTGTTTATATGTTTGGGTTCTTGTCCATAAGCTGGTATGAAAAGAGAAATTGTCAGTACAAGCAAGCTAAGTCCAGGATTTTTCATTTTTTTAGCCGAGAGGTTAAAAATCTGATGAAACTAGTGTTTTGCAAGGCGCCCACGAGTTGCTCCCGGTAGAGTTTTTTCATCTATGAGTCCCTGCTCTTCGATACTACTGAACAATCTATCCTTCTGTGATTTCATCTGAAGCTTTATTTACTTTACTGTCCGAGTTAGGTGGTCGTAGTATTCTCGTTAGGATATCGATTTATTTTCTGTCTGGATAACCATTTGATTAATCTAAACCATTAATTGCAATTATAACCCCTGGATTCAAAGTGTATTATAGCGTCATCTTCGCAGAGAGTCATTCTATCTATAACTTGCAAAGTAGTTGGATTAATCTTTGTGCATACCTCGCAATGTTTTTTGCAGGAATTCAGACTTAAATCAAGAAGAAGAAATAAACCAAAAAAAATTTTAAACAGAACTTTCCCGGATTTCATAATGATAGATGTAATAATTTATCAGGTAAAAATACGAGACAAAAAAGATTATGTCAATTTTATTTTGGAAAATGGAATAAATCATAATTGAACAGAACTTACAATATACTAATCGACAAGTAAATTATGCGGGGTAGAACCTGCCGATTCACAGAAACTATGCCACCTAACGGCCAGGTAAAAAGTAAGTAAAACAAATGACCCGTAGCAGGTTACCGGCTGCCGGCTTTTTTTACATTGTCCGCGTTAGCGGCTCCTTGTTCTTTTTTGTCCATCAGTTTCAATATATTCTTAAGTCTTTCTCTTTCTTACTCCTTGTAGTCAGGACGAGCTCCATAATTTCTGCTGGCAATTGTTCATTTTGCCATTTTCTTTCAGCATCTATTGATTTACCTGCATTTTTCACGGCTTTCAAAGCATACAACGCTGCTCCTAATGAATGGTCAGCCATATGGGCTGTGGCAACAGCGTGTCCGACAGCACGGGCTACTGCAATTGCAATCGGGTTTGAAGATTCATTTGCCACTGCTATCGCTTTTAAGGATGCATTTCTTGCGTCTCCTACTGTAGCCTTTCCTTTTGCCCATTCTTTAGCAATTAAAAGAGCATTTTCCAGTCGTTCATTTAATTTTTCACCAAAGAGTGGTAAAACATTTTCAGCACAGTTGCAAGCCCATTTAATTAATTGTCTATGCTGCTCTTTTATTAAAAGTCCACCCCGATGTTTTGCTATAAATCGTTTGTCTCGCATTTTAATTTTTGTCGGCAGTATTATTTTAATCGTGTCGTTTTACTATGACCGCTAACGGCCCGGCAATAAAGCAGGTAGCCGATAGACGGACTTATTTACTTCATTGTCCGTATTAACACAAGTATTTTTTTATCTGTTAGTGAACAATCTATCTGGAATTTAATCAGTTTTATTTTTATCCATGATTACTTTTAGTCTTGTGTAATCACAGAATACTTGCCAGTATTTTATTTTTTTGTCATTAACGATTGCTTTCCATGCTGCAGGAGTTCTCCAATAATTGCTGTTTAATTCATCTTTTATGTTTTTATATGTAGCACTTGCATATCCAAAAAGTCCAATGACTGGGTCATTCTCTATAATATCAATAATTTCAACATGGTAATCAGGGAACATTTTATAATAATTCTGCCAGCCTTCTTTCATTCCGGTTTTACCTTCATATTTATCACCATAACCATCAATAAAAATGTGATCCCCGGACATTAAATCATAGATTCCATTCACATCATGATCATTAATGGCCTTAATAAAGCTGTTCACAATTTCTTTATTAGTCATCTTAAATTGTTTTAAGTCAAGTTTTTAGAGCACAAAATTTAACTGCAAGTCGATACTTAATAACCTATTGTTCACTGTGGCATTTTAACGTCTAAGCATTAATCCATTAAGGATTCCCAATAGTATCATTTCAATTAGGCCTGCTAGCAGAAGATAGCCCAGCGTCTTAATTGGAATGTTGAACATCATCCAACTGGAAATAACATTCATTAAAACTCTAAAGAACCACATTACAACTCCAAAAATTATTCCCTTAATTATCCCAAATTCAGTAGGTAAGACTGGAAATAAAAGTAAGAATAATCCACTTATCGCAAAGCCATAAACTAGATCTATAATTAGTCCGGCAGGGATGTTTATGCTCTGCTTTGCGATTGGTTTATAGCATTCCATAAGTTTTGTTGCATACGGATTTCCGTTGATTAAACCGTCTAAAATTCCAAAGAGTAGTCCAGTGAGAATTGCTGTAATAATAAACCGTATCATATTCTATTTTTTATGCTGAATGTGTGTCGTCCTAAAATAGGGTTACATTTTTAGGTTAGACATAATTGATTTAAAGTTAAATTATTTTGTTGTTGTTTTATTCTATATCGTACTGGCCATTTTTTTACTTCGATACTCTCCTGAAGATGAGTTTGAAGAGGAGTTAGCTAATTACCTTTATTATCTGTGTTATTGGCTTGTTATTTATTTTTTAAAACATATTCATATGGGAGTAAATCCCCAATTCGCCGATCTACCATCTGACCCTCCCAGCTTATCCCGGATGCGTCAAAATATCCAGTGCCATCAAAGAAAACACGGTCTTTAAGAAATACAATGTAGCTTTTAACAACCTTTGAATAGTAAGTAATAATTAAATATTCCCTGTAAGATAGATATTTCTTATGATCATTCTCCTCAAATACTATCTTTTCATAGTTCAGGTTTTCTTCTGAAGGATTTTGCACAACAAATCCGGTAGCCTTCAGATTATTTGCCCAGAGTTCTCTGAAAAAGTGCATTCTTGATCCCAGGTAGGCATTTCTTCTATGTCGTTCATAAGATTGTTTCTGAAGTTCTTCAGTGGTCATATCTTCATTGAAAACTATATTTCCTTTGAAAAAGAAAGTTCTATTCTTTCTATCATACTCAAATTTGTCTAGAAAATAAGTGATTTTATACCCCAGAGCTCTGTTTTCAATTTGAAGTGGTTTTGAAGCAAATGCTCTCAATGTGTCTTTATCAGATTTATAATTGAAAGTAATATCGTTTTCATTAATTATTTCACACCAATGAGCATTTGAGGTTGTTCCAAGAAATATATTTTTGAAAAGTACAAGATTTGATCTCCTCTCTCGATCGAGTGATTTAGCATTGATGACAACCTCACTGAGATTATATACTTTAGGTGTTAAATAAACTATAAGTGGGTTATTACTTGAAAAACTATTTATGGTAACTGAATTATAACCTATTGCGCTAATTGATAATGGCATTGTAGTATTTTTTGATACATCAAGCTGAAAATTCCCATTTTGATCCGAATAGGTTCCAACAAATGTTCCATTAAAATAAATAGCTGCATAAACTATTTTATCTTCTGTATCCTTATCCAGAATAGTCCCTTTTAAAATTTGATTATAAGCAACTAAAAAATGATTAACCAGTAGTATTAATAAAACTAACTTCTTCATCAGTAATCTTTTACGAATTGGTTTGCGAATAAGTTAAGTCTCCAAGAGTACTCATAATAGTCACCAATGGCCTGGCAATAGGGCCGAGCGTAGAGAAATGATCCAGCGGATCATTTTAGCGAGGGAGCTGGTTTGTAGCGGTGGCATGTTGCTGAGCGAATGGAGACCGAGAGTGGTTTTTCATCTTAATTCTATTGACGCTGTTATGGTTAGTTGAGATTTAGTTCTCCTACAAATTAATCCTTATTTTACTCTTACATAATACGCATCACTATAATAATCCGAATGGATTCCAAGTCCCATTTTAAGAGTATCTATATTTAGAGTATGAAGTGTTTGGGGCATTATATTCGGGGACTTTATACCATTTGGGTAAAATATGACAAGTCGGTTATTATACATATATCCGATAGTATCAATTATCCCAGTTTCCAGAATTTTCTTATCCCGGAGCATTTCATAATAACCTTTTGGTTTAATGTTTAATGTCGGGCGATTTTCATTTTTCTTTTCAGATGCACCTGTGTAACCTCCTCCAGCCCATGTATATAAATAATCCCACTTGCCAATAAGAAGGGTATCATCATCAAAGAAAATCTCTGAATCATGTACTATGTATTCTGTTTTATCTCTTTTGCAAGAGTAACACGATATCAGAATAAGAACGATGCATAAGATCTTTTTCATGATGCCAAGGTATTATAAGAATAATTAATAAACATCAAAAGTTATAACGACTCTTTTATTCTTTGACATTCTGTTAGGATTAGTTGTTTTTTCCCCTTTTATGGGTCTACTTTCTATTGTTAAAATAGTTTTTCAATTAATCATAGAGATCAATATATGATGGCCCTTTCCAAACGTAACTTCTGCAGCATTTTCCAGATTGATAATTAGAAAAATTATTGTCATTGTAGACGAATTCTTTACCATCGTACTTATAGATTTTGGGCCCGGCAGAACTTAACAAATTAACATATTCGAAATAGAAATTTCCATCATATTCATATCTTATCCACGCTGCTACATCCAATCCTGATTGAGGATTTGATTCAATCGTTTTTTCATCATCGGAAATTCGTTCTTTCAGCCATTTAGGAACTTCGGAACTTGGAATTAATAATTCAGGTGACTTTTCACATGAGCTGAATAAAAGGCAAATTGTAATATAAAAAAGTAATTTTTTCATGGTCTTAAGGTTATCGGTCTGAAGATAAGCCACAAATTATATGCCAATTGCTTGGTTCTTAATGTACTAGATTTACTGTTTTGGTTAGTTGATTTTGTCGTTAAAGGGCCGAGCGTAGAAAAATGATCCAGTGGATCATTTTAGCGGGGAGCCAGCCTGCAGGGGAGGTCTGATGGTGAGCGGAATCGGCAACCGGTAACCGGCGACCGGTAACCGGTCACCGGACTTATTTGCATTGTCCGTGTTATAAGGCGTTTTAATTTAAAGCTATATTGCAGGCAATACAAAAGGAGCGATGAACACTTAAAGTTGATCCACAATTTGGGCAAGTCCTTCTCTTGGATTCAAAGGCAAGAAAGTCTGTAATCCCTTTTTCTTTTATCATTAGAAGATTTTCAATAAAACTGGTTCTATATTTTGTTCTGTATCTTTTATCAAGCTGTTTTAGTCTTTAGCAGGGGAATTTCTCACAATCATAACAGAATTTAGATGTTGTTTTTTCAAGGTAAATGCACTTTTTTATTATGTACCTTTGCACTGTCTTTGCTTTGTCCGCAGAAAAAATCCGACAGCCAGGACATTTGTTTTTTTCTCTGAGGTATGCAATGCATGTTCCACAATTCATCCCACATGGAGCAATCAGGGACTTGTCAAATGATACTATTGGTTTCATAAAGGTCATGGTTTGCTATTAATCAGTTCATTGATCTCGGCAAGATGCAATTTAAGATGTCTTGGGAAATCAACTATCATAGTCCTTAGGGTAATATTCTTGTCTGGTCCTGCGATCCACTCGTTTTCAAGTTTGTCGTCATTAACGTTTTTAATTATGTGGCAGAAGTGCAGTAGTGAATATTTCCAAAGCCGTATCATGTTTAACCAGTCCTCGTTCTGATAATCCTGGATTGCTATCCATCGGTCATTGTTTCCAAATGTTGCATAGTTTGGAAATGAAAATGGACTTTGCTGATATTGAAGGTGAACAACTCTGTGAGTATTGTTAGAGTTTGAATCAATAAGGTGACCGAGGATCTGTTTAATTGTTCGGTTTTGGCTGTTTCGACGTTCTGAAATTGTCTCGTTTGGCAGGGAAGCAAGTCTATGTTCCCACTCTTCAATGAGGTGGAGGATTTCGTTTATTATTGCAGAAGATTCTATCATGATTATTATGTTAGATGCAGGAGCTCAATGCCTTATAACGGCCCGGCAATAGGGCCGAGCATAGAGAAATGATCCAGTGGATTATTTTAGCGAGGAGTCAGCTTGCAGGGGAGGTCTGATGGTGAGCGGCAATCTGCAACCGGCAAACGGTAACCGGTCGCCGTACTTATTTACTTTATTGTCTGTGTTATGGTTAGTTGTTTATTAAAATTTTCAATCGATGAGAATATCCTGCGTACAAAAAAAAATTGTAATATAAGCAAGGTTAATTCTATTTTTATCTGTGCTATTTCCCTATGCTAGTAATCCATTTACAATACTCTGAATCTGATGCAGATGGGTTTCATCATGCTCTGCCATATGTTTCAGAGTTTCGTTAACTTCAGGGTCAACGTTTTTCTCTTCATGGGTCAGAAGATGTGCTGCAAAGTCAGCTAGCGACCAATTGTTGCAAATACCCTTAGTCTCGCACGATTCTTCATTGTGGCAATTACGACAAGCAGGAATATCCTTATTGGGACGTTTGAATTCCTCGTCTGAGATTTGATCAAATGCGATCAGGAGATAGTATCTCGACTTCTCGATCCTGCAAATGTAAGGAATATCCTCTGTTTTTAGGTTTTGCAGGATTTTATTTAGATACATTTCTCGAATTATTGCGAGTCTCTCAAGATACTCATGTTTGCTCAACCCTTTATGTTCTGGATCGATGCGACCAGGTCCCCAAAGCCACTCTTTTTTCATTTTGTTTTCAAAAATATAGGTTTGTATGAAGAAGAAGATTATTTAATTATTTGATTCAATTATAATAGCATTTTCTCTATCGTGATTTTACATTTCTGTTATGGATAGTTGTTTAAGAATTTAATTAACGTGCAGATATTATCGCAATTAACTATAACGGCCCGGTAATAAAATTAGTAAGCGTTACCCGACGCATTCTGGCCGACGAGTAGAATTCTTATTTGAGACACAATCTTTCAGAGGCCGGAGAAGGAGGGTATGGTATGTGTTTTTGCAGTCTGGGTACAAATTTCCAGGCGTATACGAGTGTCGCGGTACAATTAATATGGCGACCAGGTTGTAAGTCAAGGTACACAGAGTTTTAT
>CAZLCF010000014.1:0-5613 GCA_964557905.1 uncultured Rikenellaceae bacterium
GCAAAGCACTTTTCATTCAGGCTCTGGATCAGCGGAAGTTTGGATTGACCGGGAATACCGTTAAAATCAGGCGGAACAGGATAGTAGTTCCCGGCTGCCAGCGGGCTGAAAGATGAACCAACTTTAGCAGCGTTCATATCGCAGATTGTAGCCGCTGTAGCTGCGGCAGACATCATGGATTCCTCTGTGAGATCCTGAGTAAAGCCATAACCTATCTGGTCACCTTTTACTGTGCGGATCCCCACACCGAGGGATATATCGCCGTATGACTGGTTTACCTTGCCATCTTCGAGTCCAAGATAATTTGAAACTGTGTACTCGAAGTACAGGTCGGCAAAATCGCCGCCTCTGGATAAGGCTTTTGCCAGTAATTTCCGGCAGAGGGCTTCATCAATCCCGAATTCTTTCAGAAAGTAGTTACCGGAAGATTGTATATCCGGTGACTTACAGGCTTTAAGTGCGGGAAGGAAAAGCAAAGCACCGCCAGCCAGGGCAGTGCTCTGAATGAATTTTCTTCGTGGAATTGGTTTCATTTAAAATGATATAAAATTTATATACTAAATTATTAATAATTCCGGATTAATCTCTGCACTGTGCAAAAAACATAAAGAGAGCAAATCTAATAGTTGCTATTCTTCTTCATCCTTTTTGCATCGGACAGGCAATGCGGACTCTTTTTCATAAGTACCCTGACTTTTGGCGTGAAAGTTATAACTCAACCCTACAATATTGGCATTCGTAGCAGATTCATTAGGTTCAAGATTTAAACGATCTTCTGTGGATGTCCACCAGTTAGTCTTGGTCCCGGGCTCTTCATCCGTACCAAAATAGGAAATTTCACCTGCAGGCAGGGCAGTAAAAAATATTTCATTATTTGCACCCGTATTCGGACTCTTCCAGTGAGCAGTGCCTGCTTCCTTCAGTTTGGCAGGATTATCTCCCGATGCCTGGCTGCCACCAGCATAATCCATCAGATCATTCCATTCTGCCTCTGTCGGAACATGCCATCCTTTGGGACAAAGCTTGCCTGTATTCACTGCATACCAATTGTAAATTGCACCATAGGTTTCAGCGTATTTTATATCCCAATTACAAAAGCCATATGCAGGTGTCTTAATATTTTCCCATGTTTTATTGTCTCTGACAAGAGTTATGGGTGTGCCATCATTAAGTTTAAATGTATTAAGATTTTGAGCCATCCACACACCTGATTCTGTCATGATGATTCTATAAACATTGCCATCGAGATCTCTGATAGGCATTCCCTCATTGGGATACTCATCCTGTGCATAAACCGAACAGGTAAAAAATAACATAAGCATAGTTAGTGGCCAGAATAGCAGAAGTCGTTTCATAAAAATTTTGTTTTAAGTTAGTACTAATTAAAGTTTAAAAAATATGCGACTACCAGTGGAATCACCAGAAGCGCCAATCCAATCACCAGGAAAACAATATTTTCAGTTTTAACTCCGGGCTCAATCACTGAATCTTTTGGCTTAAGGGGATTATAGTATATTGTCACCTGCGAATTCGCAGGATATTTTTTTGTCACTTCATATGCCTTTGCTGAAGAGTTCGATTCATAACCGGAAAGGAATCTGATCCTGTTTGAGAAATATTCTTCCCCCTGAACTTTAAAGGAATAGCATATTTCAGGTGTATATACCACAGCCGAATCACTGTTCTTTTTTGTTATAACCTCTGAGGAAATAATTGTTGCGGTGGTTGTTATCCAGTTCATGGATTTTTTAGCTTTTCTGTAATTAAATATTCCGATGATGGAAAGTAATAATCCAATCAGACTGAAGATAAGGGGGATCAGCAATTTTGGGTTTGATAGAATATTTTCCATAATAACAAAATACCAAATTTACAATTTATTCAGCCGTCTGAGTTTTAAATACCCTGTATGAATGCGGTTTGATAGTTATTTCAAAGCTTAGTGTCGGTTCAATTCGCCTGCTCATGAAGGGTGGAACCGGTACTGCAGTACCCTTGTAAGATTCTCCTGAGAGCAAATCATCGATCGCAATGACTGACTGATTTCCAATGACTTTAACCGTTACAGGTTCAGAAAGGAATGATTCCACTATGAATGTCCCGTTATCATAACAGAACAGACTCACCTGTGAGGGACCTTCCAGTTTAATATTGAAATCCTGCGTGGCAACAGCACGGATACGATTCAGAACATCGGCAGGATACTGGTACAGATCCGAAAAGTTTTCGGGAATAGTAAGAACATAAAGGTTAGCCTTTGAATACTGTGCCCTGTGGAGGATTGGCCAGCCTGTTGCACCCTTTGTTGCGGTAATCTCCTCCCATGAATCGTTGGTCAGGTAATTGATCTGAGGTATGAGGATCTCCTGCAGGGATTTGCAGTTTCTGCCCCATCCTGCCCTGAAATCGGTTACCAGCACCTTCCTGTCGGTATAGGTCAGTTCAACAATATCTTCAATACCCTTGCCCTGCAGAGCTCTTAATAATCCTGATGTGATCATGACATTCCTGCCCGCCTGCAAACGTTCTCTGATCTTCTGAACGATCTGCGAGTCAAATTTTGCAGATTCGGTAAGCAGGATCATTTTCCCTTCAGTGGGAAAAACAGGAGAGATATCCATTGGAATGCCGATCATGCCCAGGTAATTTTGCAGGAAATCTTCGCCTGTTGCATGAAATGGCCGGTAGCTCTTCACCCCGACAGGATTGCCCAGCAATTCCAGGAACTTATCCACCTGCTCGAATGTGAGTCCAGCGGCCCGGGCAATGGTTGAAGGGTTAACCGTTTTCCCGTCCGGCAGCTGGATGGGTTTCATCATTTCATCAAAGTCGAAACTAGTCTGGTTCCCCTGCCAAGCTGCCCGAAGACCCGGCCGGATAGGACTTTGAAGCTGCCTGTAATCAAACATGGTGATCTCAGGAGCTTTGGCAAACAACGTAAGCCAGAATTGTTCGGCATAGCGGTCCATATAAAAGGAAGCTCCCGGATCAACCCATCCGCCGCCGTTGCAGCCCGGGGCAATGTTATCGAAATATCTTATGATCAGGTAACTTAAATATTGCTGAAGATGCTGATCGGTGATGACAGGATCTCGGGTTTCTGTTCCGGTATAAATGCCATCAAACATTCCTGGCTGAGTTTCGAGATTAAATCCCAGTCCCTGAAAATGCTCATACCAGTTGGGATATTTAATGACCACCTTCACTTTAGGATTAACTGCCCTGGCGGGATCAATTACCAGATCGCGGGCAGCCTCAGTCATCAGCTTCAGCCGGAAATCAGTCCAGCTCATGTCACCTTTGGCCTTTATGCATAAATCGCATTTACAGCTGGTGAAAAAGAAATCGTCAAGGATGAACTCATCGAAGTGTTTAGCAGTATACTCGGCAATCTCCCTGACTTTTTTGCGATGTTCGGGATTGGAATAACAAAAAGTTTCAAAGTTGTTGCTTTCGTCAATGGTATAAGTAATTCCCCCTGCAACTTTTAAGCCTTTGGATTTAAAGAACTTAATGGCAGATTCAAGAATTTTCTCATCCACAATAATTTGATCGCGATGGGTTTCAAGATATATCTTGTCGATCTTTACCTGCTGGCTGATGAGGTTCCAGGTCTCTTCAAGCTTCTTCTGATCCGCCATTTCGCGTACCTCGTAGGCTCTGGTGTAAACCGATACAGTGAAGTTCTTGTAAAAGGGTGGCTTTTGGGCCGAAATACCTGAAAATATGAAAATAAAAAGTATAAAACCGGATATTTTTTTCACGTACAAATATGATTAATAATTAAGCGGTTTATTAAATAAAGATAATAATAATGTCCAATAATGATAAACCATCTAAAGAAAACCGAACATATAATGTATTTTGCTCAATAAAAAAGCCGCTAAATGCGGCTTTTTATTTTATCTTTTTGATATAAGCTCTTCCCCGGTCAGCTTGAATTTCCATGGCTCTTCAGGCTGAATAAGATAAATAACATCCCCGGGATTAAGACCATTCTTAACAACTACATTTTTATCATTCATCTCACCGAGAACCACAACCTGCTTATTCTTTTTCTTAGTATAAACAAATGTAACACTGTCAGCCCCGGTCTGAACGCATTCAGTTGGGATATAGACCGCATCAGCAATAGTATTGATTACTATTTTATTCCAGGCAGTCATGGAAGGTCTGAGCTCCATGTCGGTGCCATCAATTTTGATCATCACCTCAAACATTTTTGCATCGGAATTTGGCAGCACCTCACCAATATTCGCTACACTGGATACAATACCTGTGAACACTTTTGACGGTAAAGCATCGATTGTAATAATGACTTTCTGGCCGGTTTTCACTTTATTCACTTCAATCTCACTGACATAAGTTTGTGAAATCATTGTTGTAAGATCAGGAAGAGTAGCCACAACCCGGTCAAAAGGATTTACTTCGGATCCGGCTTTTCTTTTGGTTCCGTTCCAGTCTTCTTTATAGATGACTATCCCGGAAGAAGGAGCCTTAATAGTAAATTTTGCCAGAAACTCCTGCAGAGCAGCCACCAGTTCGGTCCCGTTGGCAAGAGCCTGTTTCGTTTGAGTAATATCTGCCAGGGACTGAGCCCGCCTCAGCGAATAATTTTTCTTCAGCTGTTCAAGTCCCCGCTGTGCTTTGTTAAGGCTTATCTCAGCCTGGCGTATTGTTGCAGGAGGTTCATATTTCGATTCCGCGAGCGTGATAAAAGCCTCTTCCACAACGAATTGCTGATTTTTGATATCATCCCGGAGATCAGTAAGCGTCACAGCTGTATCAAGTATTTTCATCTCCAGGTTTGCCTGCAATGTCGTAAGATTTTCCATCTCATCCTTTAAAGTGTTATCATATTCTGTCCTGTCAAGCTGGGCAATATAATCACCTTCTTTCACAACGGTTCCTTCAGGTACAATATCCTGGATTTCAAAATCCATGGCATGCATCCTCCCATGACCACCAGAATGTCCAGAACCTCCTCCAAACGGACCCTGATTACCACCGCTATAGATTTCAGGACCTTTGATATCAATCGATTTTTCAGCAAGTAATTCACCGGAATTTGCCACAGTTATTTCAAAAATTCCCTTTTTGGCCTCAGCATAAACATTTACATTTTTATCCTTTGATGTCAGTTTGTTGAAGATGATCAACGCAAGCGTTATAAATACTGCAGCAATAGCGGTAATGATTATCGTTCTTTTCATATGATGATTATGTGCTTATTATATTCATTAGACAATTTTTGAATCAATTTATTCCATTAAATTTCAACTGTGAAAGTAATAAATAAAAATGTTTACTATTAGTACTATATTTGTATAAATCACCAAATTTCAATCAGATGGAATACAATCAGTTTAATGATGCTAAAAAACCGCCGGACTGGAATAAGTACCTGCCTTATTTCAAATACATTCTTTCCGGCCTTATCCTGATCATCCTCCTCTGGATGACATTTTTCCAGGTAAGACCTGAAGAAGTCGGCGTTATCACGCGCTTCGGAAAATATATCCGTCAGGAAAAATCCGGACTGCACCTTAAGATCCCGATACTTGAAAGACTTTACAAAGTTGCTGTGGAAAGACAACAAAAGGAAGAATTTGG
>CAZLCF010000014.1:5713-23119 GCA_964557905.1 uncultured Rikenellaceae bacterium
AAAATAGAACAGGTGGTTTTGCAGGATATAAATCCTCCTGATCCGGTGAAAGATGCTTTCAATGCCGTGAACCAGGCACAGCAGGAAAAAGAGACATTGATCAACCAGGCGAGATCGGAATACAACAAGATCATACCAAAGGCCAGGGGACAAGCGGAGGAAACAATTCAGAAAGCTGAAGGATATGCTGCTGAACGTGTAAATAATGCACTCGGAGAAGCTGCCAGATTTAGTGCTTTATACAGAGAATATATCAAAGCTCCGGAAGTCACAAAGCGGAGAATTTACCTGGAAACAATGGGAAGCGTGATCCCAAAACTGGGAAATAAGATCATCACCGATGAGGAAGGAAATAATGTGTTACCGCTTCTTCAAATGCAAATGAATAATAAATAAAACGGGGAATCATGAAATACAGAAAAATAATAATTCAGCTTGTTGTTTTAATAGCTGCCCTCATCCTGATCCTGGAAACTGTTTTCAAAGTAAAGGAAACCGAACAGGTGGTAATAACCCAGTTTGGCAAACCCATTGGAGAGGCAAAGATAACTGCCGGATTAAAAGTTAAAGTACCTTTTATTCAAAAGACCAATTATTTTGAAAAAAGATATATGGAATGGGATGGAGATCCCAACCAGGTTCCGACTAAGGATAAGAAATTCATTTTTGTCGATACCTATGCCAGGTGGCAAATAACTGATCCGCTCCAATTTTTTAAGCGGCTTACCGACGAAAGAGGAGCCATATCAAGATTAGCAGATATTCTGGACGGAGAAACACGTGATTATATCGCAAACCATAATCTCGAAGAGGTTGTGCGAAGTGTAAACAGGGTGCCTGCATCGTCCGGGTCGCTTGGCGAAGAGGTCGGTGATACACTTTCCGATATCACCGAAGGCAGGCTGAAGATCCAGGAGATGATCCTTCTATCGGCAAATCAGAAAGCCAGCGATCTTGGTATCATTATACTGGATGTAAGGCTGAAACATCTTAATTATGTGACAGATGTACAGACACAAGTTTATGAACGGATGATAAGCGAACGATTCCGTATTGCAGAGAAATTCAGGTCAGAGGGACAAGGTGAAGCTTCAAAGATCAACGGTGAGAGGGAACGGGATCTGAAGACCATTCAGTCGGAAGCCTACCGGAAGGCTGAAGAAATAAGAGGACAGGCCGATGCCAGGGCAACTGCCATCTATGCCGGTGCATACAACCAGTCGAATGCATCAAAAGAATTGTATAGTTTCGTAAAATCAATGGAAACATTTGAAAAGACATTTGACACCACAACTACGATTATCCTGTCAACGAAAAGCGAATTGTACAAATACCTGATTAATCTTTAGCAGAACAGGATTACTGATTGAAAATAATCACAAAGTGTTTTTACTGTATCGAAGAACAATAAATGAAAATATTTTATTCTTTTAGATATTAAATCAAACTTATTTAAGGAGGTTAATAATGGGAATTTTATCATGGCTTTTAATGGGGCTGATCGTAGGATTGCTCGCAAAATTTATCATGCCCGGGAAAGAATCAGGGGGAATAATTGTCACTATACTGTTAGGGATCGGTGGTGGTCTTCTCGGGGGACTTATCGGATCCTGGCTCGGATGGGGTACGGTATCAGGATTTGATGTCAGAAGCATACTGCTGGCTCTAGGCGGTGCACTGCTGATCTTGCTCCTGTTCCGCTACATAAGGAAGAAGTAACACCCCTGCTTTCTGAAAAGAATTACAGATTAAAGGTATAAGTATATTTGATCATCACAGCCCTTGAATAATAGACCGGCAGATTGGGTACTTCGCGTGTCAAATCTGTATTCTGGCCTTCATTGAATACAAGGTAAAGATCATTTCCCTCCTTGGGATTATATCTTATCCTGAAGTTTGTAATGATTTCATGCGCTGATTTATTGTACTGCATAAAAGCATTGACCGAGAATTTCGTATTTAGCATGTAAAGTGCTTTAAGACCGACTATATGATTAGTCCAGGATATGTTTCTTTTGCTTACGCTCACATGATCAAAATTGTATGTTCCGCCAAGTTCAAAATGCTTTGAAATGTTCCACATTGGCTCCATCTGTACCGAAAACCTGTTCCCATCGTAATATTGTCCGGCCTGGATCATTGACATTACGAAGAACGGCTTCGACATTGGTGTACTGAAAATACTGAAGAGATTCAGATACTTATATTTTCCGGGTTTGATATAAAGCTCATTCTCACTTATTTCAAGGCTGTCTCTGAGGTTATCAATATTGTAAACAAGGTTTAACTCCAGCATTGACTGGGTCTTGGTCTGGAATGACCAGCCAGTATAATTCTGTAAACTCATTAATGATCCGTCATCAATGTATGTTCTGTAGAACATCATGGTTTGTGGAGAATGCATGTAAAGCTTAGAGTTCTCACCGGGGAGCCAACCATATCTAATCTCCCCTCTGACAGCAGCATAATCATCCATCATTTCAAAACCCACACCCGGATTATACTGCTCTCCTGATTGTGAATATTCCAGCTCATATCCGAGACCTTTGACTGCCCGTCTTTGCCAGTTTACGGTAAACATTGCGGGATCTTTAATTGAGCTGTAGTTTATACTGTCCTCAAAGGTCTGGCTCCATTTAACATCAAGGTAATCATCTTCGAACAGGCGGAAAATGCCGTCAACTCCATAGGCAAGGTTATATGATCCGTCTGCCCCGAGCCGACTGGTTGCCATCGCTCCAACGTATGTATTTTCATTGATTATTTGCCGGCGTAGCCTTAAAACTCCGAAGTTTTCTGAAGAAAGTATCTCACTTTTTACACCTGAGGAATTTTTCTGCCACAGCGGGGCTGTCTGCATATCCATAAGTCCCACATCCCATTTTTTTAACCGGCCTGTAAGTCTTGCGCCTCCATAAATACGAACGGGATCACCATCATCACTTAAGCCAATGCGGCGACTGTAAAACAGATTGTTATTGCCGCCCATATTAAAATCAAAAACACTTGCACGTTCCAGGAAAAACAATCGCTTTTCAGGGAAATATAACGAGAAACGTGTAAGGTTAACCTGCTGATCATCAGCTTCAACCTGGGCAAAGTCGGTATTAGCTGTAAGATCCAGAACGAGATTGCTGGTTATGCCGTATTTCACATCCAGCCCTGCTTCAATTACCGGTTTATCAGATTTGTCGTACGCTGTTTCTTCGTTATTAAGATCAAATGTGCTCTCATAACCGGCAAGTGCATAAGGAGCAATATAAAGGGGTTTGCTTGCTTTTATACCGCGAAAGACAATCTCCTGAGCCTGTGATGGTTTCATGCCTGAAACAGCGCCCCAGTTCGGAGGTATAGCCGGGTACAGATCCGTTTCATTTTTGGCAGGTATCCATCTCTCTATAATAATTCCCATTCTTACTTCACCATTGATCTCCTGGAACCGGAGGCTTGAAAGCGGAATTCTTATTTCTGCGCACCAGCCCCTGGAATCCTTACCTGTCATAACATCCCAGAAAGTGTTCCAGCTTATGTTCATTGGCATCTGATCAGGCTGATTAACAACAGCATCTCTCTGGATGCTTGCATCAAACCGCAATCCGTCGGGTGTAGTAAAAAATGCGACTGCATTTTCCTTATCGTTATAGGTATCAAGAATGAGACCAAACCAGTCACTGCCCATTCCCATATAATCTCTCTTATAACTGGCCGACTGTATCATGGCAGTATCCTTATAATAAAGCCTTGCGCCGGCATATAAGTATTTTTCATCGTATGCCATACGGATATCTGTATCCTCGGTCGGTTCCTTTCCAAATACAGGGGTATGCATGATCAATTTTATCGGATTAACTGAATTCCATGCCTCTTCATCAGGAATGCCGTCAAAATTGACGGGCTGTGAAATTCTATTGATTCTTAAAGCCTGTTTACGGGACAAAAATGAATCGGACTGACTCAATAAAACAACTTCCGGACAAATAAGGAGTAACAGGCATAACAAAGTACGGAAATGCATAATATTACCGGTTATTAATTGTCAGGTTGCCAAAGATAAAAAAAACTTAAATGGACAATACTGTTTAAGAAATTAAGGGGCCTTATATGGGGTAGCTTTTTAAGTGACCTGAGGTTTAATACTGGTTATTGTTTTTTTGGAAACCATGGGATAAATGCACTTGTTTTTTCAATGTATTCCTTATATTGAGGTTTCTGCTCTTTCAGGCTCTTTTCAAGCAGTGCAACTCCGGAAACCTTTATTATCAGAAGAGTCATAAGAACTGATCCCATTACTGGCAGCCAGCTTCCTGCCGCCAGGCATAGAAATCCATAGCCCCACCAGACAGTGGTATCGCCGAAATAATTCGGATGGCGTGTGTAACGCCAGAATCCGGTATCAAGAACTTTGCCCTTATTAGCAGGATTGGATTTGAAAACCGCTAGCTGCCAGTCTCCCCCGGCTTCAAATGCTATGCCGGTGATCCAGAAAATAATGCCGGTCCAGTCAAGGATATTCAAAGCTTTGTTTTGTCCATAGTACTGAGCTCCCAGGAGAGGTGCAGAGATAAGCCACATTAGAATGCCCTGCAGAAGAAAAGTCTGGAAGAAGCTTATCCACCAATACCTTTTTTCGCCATAATTCTGACGGAACTGCCTGTATCTGAAGTCCTCTCCTTTGCCAAAGTTCCGCCAGGCAAGATAAATGGATAGTCGTAGTCCCCAGACTGCAACAAGAGCCATAACGATGATTTTGCGGAGGTCATAACCATCACTGTTAAGAAAATAAAACACTGATACAAGTACGAATCCAAATCCCCAGAAGAGATCAACAATACTTACATTCTTTTTGATGATACTCACAATCCATAGAAGAGTCATCATTATCATAATGACTGCAAAGGCCTGTAAATAAACCTGGAAAAATGTCATAGCAGGAATATCATTCATAGAGAAGAGCAACTGATGCGGCACCGACACCTGCATTGGCTCCGATCACGGGAGAAATATTGACAATGGAAACGGGCTTTTTCCGGGTCAGGATTTCCATTTTTTCAGAATACCATGCTGCTGCATCTTCATTATTGGCATGAAGAACAATATAATTCCATATATTTTTCTCCAAACTGGCTGATTTGATATGTGTCAATACCTTTTCCATGTTTGATTTCTGGTTAAAAGCCTTGTCAAACACTATTGCCTTTCCTGATTCATCAAGAGAAACAATCGGATTAATATTGAGTATCCGTGCTATCAAACCTCTTACGGTTGAAACCCTGCCTCCCCGGACCATATATTTTAATGTTCTGACACTTACCAGGATTCTTGCGTTGCTGATCCATTTTTCCGTCAAAGCAACGATCTGATCATGTGACAAACCGGCTTCTATAGCCTGTGCAGCCCGCAGGATTATCAATCCCAGGGCGCCTGAAATATTCCTGGAATTCATTACAGTCACCGGCTTGTTAAATTCTATACTGACTGATCTGGCGGCTTTTAAACTGCTGTTGTATGTGCCGCTAAGCTTATCGCTGAGATGAATTGCTATTACGGAATCATAATGTGAAGCCAGGTGTGAATACAGATTAATGAAAGCAATCTCATTAACCTGTGAAGATTTCGGGTAATCCGGACTTTCATCCAGCAGCTTATAAAACTGCCTGGGTTGAATAGTAACCTTATCGAGGTAATGATTTTCGCCGAAGCTTATATTTATTGGAAGCATGCTAATCTGGTAATAGTCAATAAGCTCCTGCGGAAGATCACATGTTGAGTCAGTAACCAGGGCGATTTTCCATTTCCTGTTATAGACAGCCTGGCTCTGGCGGATCATATCATCAGCTTTCTGAAATGTAAGAGTTCCGGCATATCTCAGTTCATCAAAAAGCTCGGCAGGAGTGTTTGTATGTACGTGGAGTCTTCTGATCCTTTCGGAACCGGCAACAACAACCGAATCTCCATATTTTGACAAAGTACTTTTCAAAGCGTTATTATCAAGTGAACTGTTCTTTATAATAGCCTCAGTACAATATCTGTTATTGACTTCTTCGGCAATCACCTCTTCAAACTTCTGAAAAGATGCAGTTTCTGTTTTTGACAGAATAAGCTCTTTTACATTTCTTGAATGAATAAATTCAATGATTCCTTCAACAAAAAGTACAAATCCTTTTGCTCCTGCATCAACAACATTATTTTTTGCAAGTATCATAAGTTTTGACTTTGTCTCCTGAAGAGACTTTTTAAGTATTTCGTATGAACTGACCATAAGATGATTAAAGTCACTGAATCTGTGCCAGGTCTGGTAAATATAATCTGCCCATTCCCTGATGACAGTCAGCATTGTGCCTTCAACCGGATTGGCAACTGCTTCATATACATATCTTACGGAACGCTGAATGCTTTCGGCAAACTGTTTAAGCGTAACGGATTTCAGGTCACCTATTTCAGCGCTGAGGCCATAAAAAAACTGGGCAAATATTATTCCCGAATTTCCCCTGGCGTTTATGAGAGTTGCTTCTGCTATTCTGTCGGCAGTGATTTTATATGACCTGTTAGGATGAAGAGATTCTACAACTGATCTGATCGTTGAAGCAAGATTGGTACCTGTGTCTCCGTCATTCACCGGAAACACATTGATCTTGTTGAGCTCAACCTGGTGTTCAATAACTTTTTTTGCTCCGGCAATAAATGTATAGTACAGATTACGACCATCCATTTTTTCAATGGGAGCGGAAACGAATGTCATTTTATCGATTAATTATGTTTTGCAAAGATAACGAAATAATAAACAGCCGGATTTGCAGAATGTTCAGTGGCTCTGATAAACTCTAACCCAGTCTACTTCGTAAGTAACAGGGGACGGGCTTTTTGAAGGATCACCTCCGTTGGCTCCAATGGCAAGGTTAAGGAGAAGATAATGAGGTTGAAGAAAAGGATTGAATCCGCCAGGATTTACGGTTTCACTTATACGGACATCATTTAACAGCTGATCATCAAGGAAAATCTTGATGAATTCACTATCCCAATCCATTCTCCAGATATGAAATTTTCTGACCCAGTCAGGATCATAAGCCGTAAAATCTGACAATGGCTTCTTAAGGTCATCCCATTTTGCGACAAATTGTTCTTCTGTTCCCCAGGCGAAATTGGCGAGTATTGTCGGAACACCTTCTACCCTGTAAAACTCCATTATATCAATTTCGCCACCGGATGGCCAGTCTTCGGAAATACCGAGAGTCCAGATAGCGGGCCATGATCCGCATGATGTGTCGATCCTGGCACGGATCTCAAACCGTCCGAATTGCCATTGATGAAGCCCCCTGGTTTGAATGCTTGAAGAGGTATATTCAGAAAACTCCCTGGCTGATCTCCAGTCTGCACTTCCGGGAACATAATACGGATTTTTAACTTGTTCTCTTTTCCCTTCAATGACAAGCAATCCGCCGGTACAACTGGCATTGGCTATCTGATACCATTGAAGCTCCTGGTTCCTGACAAATCCTATTTCGTATCTCCATGACGAAGGATCAGGTTTCCCGTTAATATTAAACTCTTCATCCCAGATTAATTTCATCCCCGGAATTTTATGGGGTGAATTATTATCTGGCATAAATGAATCGGCTATCTGTGGAAATAAGTTCTGCATTAAAAAAAGAAGAATAAGACTGAAAAATAGAAGCACTTTTTTCATGACATTTCAATTAGAAATTTGCAATACCCAGCATGATCCCAAACCATGGTTTATTGTTATAAATCCATATGCTCTTGTTATTGTCGAGGAGATTGTCAAATCCGGCAGCTAGGACAGAAATGAAAATGAAAAGTAAATATCTGACTATTTTCATATAATTAAATATAGTTTTTCAAAATACAAGTGATTCTGCTTTATCGATCTTCTTATCGGGCAATGAACCACACTGAACTGTTTTAAAGTCAGTTACATCCTTCAGAATAAATGTTGAAACATCTTTTGAATGCTGCACCCTGACATTGATAAATGATGCTCCTTTTACATCTTCAAGAATAAAAGGCGGACGAAGATCCTCATTCTCAAGCTTCATTTCAACATTGGTCATTTCGATATTTTTCACATGTCTGATATAAAAACCAAAAGTGGGGACTTTCCCGAATTCCTGCGGATCGGGATAAGCATTTTCCAGCTCAGGAACGGTTAATTCTGCCTGATCGGCGGGTGCTCCTCCTTTTACCAGCAGGTAGATGTTGTTCAGTTTAATATCCTCGATATAGTAACCGGGAATACCAAGAATAAGTGAAGCATAATCCGGATTAGCGCTGTAAACAATAATATTGCTGATATTTACTCTTCTCATTTTCCCGACAGGAATCCCTTCGGGACCCCTCATCCTGGCACCCAGCCTGAGAAAAAATGGCGCACCCATAACATCATGCATTGTGACATTTGTTATACTTATATTTTCAAGTATTCCGCCGTCAACAGTTTCAAGAGCCAGTCCGCGGCAGAATTCAAATGTACAGTTCGATATGGTGATATTCCTGAACCCGCCATTCGATTCAGTCCCGAATTTGATCCTTCCAGTAACAACCCCGCGGTCAGGAACACGGTCATAGTTTTTACGCTGGTAAGTTCCATCAAGGAATGTACCGATATCGAAACCGCTTACAGAACAATTGGTTATTGTCACATTTTCGGTGATCCTTGTAAAACCGAGTCCAAATGAGCTTTTCAGGACAATAGCATCATCAAAAGGGGAATTGACACTGCAGTTTGAGATCCGGACATGCCTGCAGCAGTCAATATCGAGGCCGTCACGGTTTGTATCAATTTTTATATTGTCAATAGTCATATTATCAACTCCGGTGGCAAGAAGGCAGAAATAACCGCCCCTGAGAATAGTAAAATCTTTCAGAGTTACATTTCTGCAGAGCTTGAGCGCAATGGCTTTATTCCCCAGTCCGGGATTGGGTCTTCCCGACCTTGTAAGTCCGTTACCCACGATCCAGCCGTTACCAGTTATTGAAATATTCTCAAGATTTTCTCCCCATATCAGGCTGTTGTGCCAGTGGCTGTGGCCAAAATCCTGGTACATATCAAAAGCATTGGGTTCGGGTGCATCAAAACCTCCCTTCCCGGATTCAGGGTCGGCAGCGATCAGGTAAGCACCATTGTCAAGAAACAGTGTAATGTTACTTTTCAGATGGATAGAAAAGCTCAGGTAATTACCTGCAGGAAAGTATACTGTTCCTCCTCCGGCAGCTGAAGCTGCATCAATCGCTTTATTGATGGCATCAGTATCAATGGTAATGCTGTCGCCTTTTGCTCCGTATTGAACCACAGAATAATATATACTTACAGTCCTATCCCTTTTTGAAACAGGATTATTTGAAAAACCAGGCGATGAAATACTCCATATAAGCAGGAATATTATCAATGAGATCAATGCTTTATTCATTGTAAATTTCTTTATTTAAGAGTCATTTCTTATAATTCACTATTAATCTTTAAGGATTCAGCTTTCAGCAGTTCTTTTGTCTTGAAAAGGTACCATTGAATAATATAGGAATTGAAATAATTTGACTGCATGGGACGAATAATATTATCTGTTCCCATATTATCACATAGTTGTTTTGTTATTTCATCATAAAAAACATTGCATTTCTGATCCGTAAAAAAAGTTACAAGATCATATGGCAGGAACGGTTTAATCGTATCCTTTATTCTCTGCAATTGTTTTTTGAATGAACTGATATATGTGTCATCATTAAAATTAAGGTTCAGGTTATTGAAAAAGGAGTTTCTTAAAACACTGTGATATAATCTTTTATTTAGCTTTAACTGAAATGGGAGTGTAGAAAAGAAATCTATCAGGGATTTATCCAGTAAAGGTAAAACATACTCATAACCAAACCAGGTATATACGTTTGCTGAATTAATTATGAATTTTGCCTGTCTTTCTTTTAAGTTCCAGTTTTCATAAGTTTTCCAGACAGGAGAGCTGACAACAGGGATCTTTTGTCTGATCAGGTCAGTAATAATTGGTTTCTTATAATTCGGAACACTGACATATCTGAAATGATCACTGTAAATTCTTTCGATTAAATAATTATCTGACAGAATCTTATTCATGTCAGAAGTAAGATAACTGCCGGCTAGTCCACCCGTATGGCCGGGAATAAATACACAGTCGTCAGGAACAATTTTGTTGTCCTTTAAATATTTAACAGCAAAATAATCTGCCATAAAAAACATTGATGTCAGATTTGATGCATATGAATAATAATTCTGGAAAATACTATCATTAATATAATCTTTAATAAGATCATTATTGTATTCAATATTGATCCATTTTATTTCCAGATTTTTTACTACTTTTTCTGCCTTTCGCGCTTCGATGTTATTCCTGCGTCCATAAGTAAAACACAACATACCGGAAGGATGATATTTTTTAGCCATAACTGCAATAATCCTCGAATCAAGTCCCCCTGATAATGATATAGCTATGAACTTATCATTCAATGCATTCAGATGATTGTAAAAGACTGAATCGAGCAAAACCCTGAGCTCCTCGTAAGCCGTTACGGGATCATAATCTATGACCGGCGTATCAATGAACGAATGATAAAAGCCCGTTGTAACAGTTTTCCCGAAAACAACAAATGACCCGGCTTCAATCTGGAAAATATTATCAATAAGTGTCAGATTATTTGGTACATATCCGGCTGTCAGAAAAGCATCCTCAGCAACTGTACTAATATTCTTAATACCTGTTTCTTTGAGGCAGAAATAACAATTGTCACTTAGAATTAATTCGCCATTATCCTGCGCAAAGAAAAGAGGATAGTTCCTGATTCTGTCGCATGCTGCCCATATCTCATTTCCTTTCCGGATAATAACAGAGAACTGGCCATTGGATGAAAGTAATTGTTTCCTGAAATCAGCTATTGTGTCAATATTTTTAAAGTGATCAGCAAGCCTGTCATTCCTGAGATATTTTTCTCCCTCGAGAATATAACCCGTCACCCGGATATTATCCTTACAAAACCAGCGATATCTTTCAAGGTTTAATTTCAATGTGGATTATTTAGCAAGATTAACCGGCCACAGGATTGAAATTCAATATGGTTTTATAAACCCTCTCCCTTATTTCGTCTGGTGTCGGATTAAGTTCATCAGTGCTAAAATTACCATTCTTAATATCAATCCTTTCAAACACCATCAGATAGAGTTCAAAAATAATCTCAAGGCTCAGCTGGTATCTTGGTTCAAGAAGAGGCCGGATTTTTTTAATAATCTCATAAGTCATCAGACGATATTTGTCTGCCAGGCAATAATATTCATTTATAAGGTTACGGAAATTATTGCTTACAGGATGACCCCAGGCAATTTCCTTAAAATCGTGCCGGGTCAGTCTATGCTTTGCAGCCAGGTCGTCAGCAAAGTAGTTTAGATTATTTAACTGGTCCTTCTGGAAATCCCTTATTATGTGAACAAGATAACTAAATACCGCACAAGGTGTTGCAGCTTCTCTGACATTAAAAAGCGGGTCTTTATACCTGCCGTTCTTTTTAACCAGCCCGGCAAGATGAACGAAAATTGAAGCAGGAGAAACAGAAGCCCCCTCGGCATATTCAGTAAATGATTCCAGGGTAGGGAAACCATCATTGTTAATGTCATAAATCATCGATCCGGCAAAAGCTTCAAGTGCCCATTTCGGAATCCTGAATTTTTTAATTGTCCTGACAAGTTCTTTATGAAGAGGATTGGCATTGCCTGAAACAACCAGCATTTTAAGCCAGTCCTCAATATTTGCCGCAAACTGCTGTCTTTCTCCGGGAGAGATAAATTTATTTTTGGCTTTATGGTTGTCTATAAGGTCATCTATATCACGGAGAAATTTATAGCATACCTTAGCGGCATAATATCTGTCTTTTTCCCAGAAACTGGCTGCAATCAAAATATTGGGATGATCTTTTATCTGATGGAAATCTATTGAATTGAAGATTTCAAGAAACTCATCTTTCTGTGAACTCATTTCCTGTTTTCAGTTTGATAATAACTTATTATACTTTATGTTCCAAAAAGATCCTTTCAGCAACAAGCTTAGCCGACACAAGTACATTTGGGATTCCGTTGCCGGGATGCGTGCTGCTTCCAACAAAATAAAGATTGTGATACCGGTCATGACGGTTATGAGGTCTGAAATAACCCATCTGCATTATGTTATGGCAAAGGCTTCCAAAAACGGCGCCTCGGGATATATTACAGTAGTTTTCCCAGCTCTCAGGAGTATAGCATATTTCAAATTTAATATGCTTCTCAAGGTCGTCAAGGCCGAACTTCCTGAAGCGTTCAATAACGGCATTTCTTGTTTTTTCCTTAAGAGCCTCCCATTCCTGGTTCTTAGTGGCATCAAGATGTCCGGCACCGACAGCTATTGACAATGTGTCCTGACCGGAAGGGGCTGATCCGGGATCGGTCCTAGACGGCGCATGAACATAAAAGGTCGGAAAGTCGTCCACGGTTTTATCGACAAAGATCCGGTGGAGACCACCCCTGAGGGAATCTGAAAGGAAAACATTGTGGTGATCAAGCTGCGGGTAAAATTTATCAAGGCCCCAGTGAAAACAGATTACTGAGCATGAGTATTTCATCCGGTCAATATGTGCAGATTTACTTCTGTCAGGTAATAATTTACGGTATACATAAGGTAAATCGGCATTGGCAACAATAATATCAGCAATGATTTCTGAACCGTCCTCCAAAATTATGCCATCGGCGTTTTTGCCCTTGATATTTATTTCAGAAACAGGAGAGTCAAAATGAAATTTAACTCCATATGAAACTGCAGCAGAATAAAGTTTATCAATTATCGCATACATTCCGCCTTTCGGGAAAAATGAACCTTCAGTAAGCTCTGCTGCGGGAATCATAGAAAACAAAGCAGGCGAATTAAAAGGACTCTGACCAACATAAATATTCTGAAAGGTATAAGCCATCAGCAGATGCGGGTGCTTAAAGAACTTCTTTGCATAGGTCCAGTTGGAGATATATGTTTTTAGCTTTATAAGAAGTCCGATATTCTTAAAATTGGCAAGCTGAAAGATATTGAAGAAATTGCGCCCGATCAACTTATCCATGCCCAACTGATAAATCTCATAACCTTCAGACACATATTTCTCTGAATTCACATAGCTGCCCGGATCAATTTTTTCGAGCTGGGATCTCATTCTCTCTTTATCAGCCGTGAAAGCCAGTTCCTCGCCATCATCGAAAAATATTTTATACAGATTTTCAAGAGGAGTGATCTCAATGTTCTCTTCAAACCTGATCCCGAGCGAATCAAATACCTGGCGATAAATTCCGGGCATCAGGTACATCGTTGCGCCAAGGTCAAAACGATGACCGTCACGGATGATCTGTCCGCAACGCCCCCCCGGTGCCGGATTCTTTTCAAAAACACTAACGCTATAACCATTCTTTGCCAGGTATACGGCAGTGGTAATTCCTCCAATGCCTGCACCGATAATAACTGCCGTCCTGTTTTCAGCCATAAATAAAATTTCTCAGATTAAACTAAATCATTTTCCGTAAAAGACGGATAAAAAACACATTTGTCTGCAAGTTCTGAATAACAAAATTAAATTTTCTTTTGTTTTATAGCAGAATTGCCTGCATTTTACAGCTCTGACGAATCTTTACTACAGGAATGCAGCAGGAATGCACTTAGAATAAGTAGAAATAATTTTTTCATTGCAGGGAATGGTATTTGAATGAAGGTTACGAATATGCATAAGCTGGGCAAAAACAAGTGTAGTAAAAGCCATAGTCTGACCCAGGGTTTCTCCGCCATCATGCAATCCTATAAGATAAGCAGCCAATGGAATTGCACATATCATAATTCCCTGATGCATAACGCGCCATACCATTCCCCTTGTCATAAAACCTTTCTTCGAATTGCTGGGCTTCCGGTTCATTATATCTTTTTCAGGCGGATCAACACTCAATGCAAGTGCAGGCAGACTATCTGTCACCTGGTTTACCCAGAGGATATGGATAGGCAGGAGAGGGGCCCCCGGGTTGAATATTGATGTTGTCAGCAGAAGAAAAATTTCGCCTACATTTGTTGAAAGGAGAAACTGAATTGCCTTCAGAATATTATCATCGGTAAGGATCATATCTGCGGCGCCCTTTGCCACATCAGTTCCTACAATTTGTTGATTTGATCCAGAGTTCTCCCCTAGCGATGCCCTCAGATAATCTCTTATTTGCCGTTTCTCAAAGCCTCTATCGTTTCTTTTGATGGTTTATTGGGAATAGTAGCGACGACCTCTCCGTTATATTCAAAAACTTCCTTGTCATCAGAGGTTACTTCTCCTATAACAGCAACATTATTGGTTTTGGTTTTTATGGCCCGTAACACCTCATCAACTGATTCTGGTGCTACATGAACCACATACCGGGCCTGAGTTTCGCATATTAAAACTTCCTGTGCGATAATATCTTTGACTGAAACCGGCACCCTGGACAGATCCACTCTGGCACCCAGTCCGCCATACCTGGCTGATTCGCATACAGCGGCTCCGATACCTGCAGCACCCAGATCAGAACAGGCTTTTATTTTTCCCGTACCGAAAGCAGCCATCGCTGCTTCAAGGGCGATCTTTTCCTCTTTGAACAGAGCTATTGCCGGACGCATCTCTTTTACCAGACCAGCTCTGTAAAGAGTATCATTACCATCATTCCCTGTCACCCCTATGATAATAATCTTGTCTCCTGCATTTTTAGCCGGTTTGGTAAGTGGTTTTTCAGTTACCAGCTTGCCGATTACCGAAACGACTACTGCAGGTACGATATCTGAAAACGAAGTAGAGAATCCGCCTCCGACAATGAACACCTCCATTGTCTCACACATATCCCTTAATCCTCTAACCATTATATTCAGCCTTTCCTGGCTGGTCATGACTTTACACTTGCCACAGGTACACTTTCCGGAAAAGCCGCAGGGACCTACAATGACTTCCTGGTCAAGTGGTCTGGTGCCGATGAAATCGAGAAGAAAAACCGGCTGGCCGCCCATGGCTACCACATCACGCATCGCACCTCCGGCACCGGTGGCAGCGGCGTCATAAGGCCTGGGAACGCAGGGGGAGCAATGGCTTTCCATCTTGGCCACCACATAACCCTTCATGCCCGGTATCTGAAAGACTGCAGCATCATCGTTTTGTTCAGGTCCTATAGTCAAAGCTCCCGGCCATACCTTGTTAATCTGGCGATTTAATTCCTGAAAACTCTTAAAATCAATTACTTTGTCAATATTGTGATGCAAATGAACAAACAAGCCATGCATCAATGCTTTTTCGATCGTATTCATAATACCTCCTTTTATTAATAGTTCAGTTATGATTAAAACTCCTCCAAAAGTACCTTATAAAAGCATTTAAATTATTCTGCAACCTTTCCGGTCATATCAGGCAAATCAACTGCGGGCATAAAGCTGTATTTTGTATCAATTGATATTTTTTCTCCGTCAAACTGGCATGTTATAACTTCGGTGTGCGGACTTTCGATATATCTCAGGGTAAGCTCCAGGCTGTTTTCATCCCTCCATCTGTAAATGCAGGCCGTTTGTACCGGGGGAAATCCTTCAAAATATCCCTTTGCAGTCTGCAACAGGTTAGGTCCCTTTCTGGTTGTTGTGCCTTTTATCCAGACATTACTGCCGAAACTGAAATCAAAAGAAGTTCCGTTAGCATTCATTTTTAAATGGCAGATGCCTTCATTAAAATTCAAGGATACTGATTCCAGGTGATTATCATTCGGTTCAATAATAAATGTTTTGCCCGATACTGCCGACTCCTGAGATGATTCTATACCTTCTGCGGGCAAAGGAACTGCCAGGGATGCAAGCATCTGTTTCAGCTCTACATTCGAAGCATTATCCTCCGGAAGAGACTCATCCTTAATTGATGGCAATAAATACTCCCAGACCAGATTTATTTCAGCTTGCATATCGGGTGTTTCACAAGTTATAGCAACAACAGCGTCCTTCTCGGGGAAAACGATAATATACTGACCATAGGCTCCGTCACCCCTGAATGCATTGTTGCGGCATCGCCAGAATTGGTAGCAATATCCCTGCATCCAGTCGCTTTTATTTCTTATTGAATCAGGAACTCCTGGAGCCTGATCAATCTTAAAAGTTGTAGCCTCTGTTATCCACTCTTCAGGGAGGATCAGTTTTCCGTTCCATTTCCCTTTCTGCAGGTATAACTGACCGAATTTAGCCATATCCTCAGTTTTTAGTCTTAATCCCCAGCCCCCGGTGTTTATACCCATGGGATCGGTTTCCCAGTCCATTCCCTGAATACTCAATGGTCCAAAGAGCCTTGGTGTGAGGTAATCGATGATCTTTTCACCTGTTACCTTTTGAACTATGGCTGATAACATGTATGTAGCCATAGAATTATAAAGAAACTTTGTCCCCGGGTCATTTATCACAGGATGTGCAAGGAAGGCTTTCACCCAATTGGAATCCTTTACCGAAATAGACCTGGTAGGGTCGGGAACCTGTCCTGCCGACATGCTAAGAAGATCCCTGACTTCCATATCGGCAAGGAACAGACTCACCGTATCCGGAAGGTATTCAGGGAAGAAAGAAACGACTTTATCACTTACTGTCAGACGTTTTTCCGTAACTGCGAATCCGACGGCTGAAGATGTAAAGCTTTTACTTGTTGAATAGAGTGTATGTTTAAGGTCAGAAGCATAGGGTGACCACCATCCTTCAGCAATAACCTTCCCGTGGCGCAGGAACATAAGACTGTGAAATTCATGCCGGCTATTTTCGGCGGCTTTCAAAAAACCGATAATACCTTTTGAATCGACACCTTCAGCTTCAGGAATACTCCGTGGAAGCTGGCCTGAAACCTGTTCTTTCGGAGTATTCTTACAGGCAGGTATCAACAGCAGAGACAGTATGACTGCAGCTGGGATTCTTTTAAAAGTAAATTTCATATTATCAGTATTTTATTTTAAGTAGTATCTTTTTATTACCAGTGAATTCAAATAACCATTCACTGAATGGTTTTGGGCCGAAAAGCCCGTATGCGTCATTGGAAAATCCGTATCCCTCCTGGGGAATTCCAAGAGTGTTGGTCTCCATCTTACCGGAAAAATTTTCATCATGGTAATATTGGACCGCATATTTACCCTGCTTCAGGTTACTGAAAATGATTATGGATTTTTTGTTTTTAATACTACCCATATCCTGCCTGATGACTTCCTGCTTCTCGTTAAACAGCTGAAGCATAATGAAACCTGTATCAGATTTCATCCCTGAAATTTCAATCACAAGAGAATCCTGGGCAGAAAGATCTTCTGATGCCAGGGATAATATTAACAGGGGAAAGAATAGTAATTTATTTATCATCCTG
>CAZLCF010000015.1:0-23057 GCA_964557905.1 uncultured Rikenellaceae bacterium
CTTTTCTCGCTTGCATGCGGATTGATATACCTTTTATATATATCATTAACTATATATGCCGGCGCTGCATTGACAGTTGCGGCAAAGTTGCTCATGAAGGCAGCCAGGAGGCCTGCCATCAGGAAGCCCAGTAATCCGACGGGTACGTATGTGGCAAGCACTTCAGACAATATACTTTCAAAATCAGGTGATGTGAGTGAGCCGGTATAGAGCTTGTCAAAATTCACCAGGGCAAGAATTGTCAGACCGGTTATCATAAAATAACGTGTCGGGTTAAGGACAACATTTACCAGTGAGCTCATTTTTGAAGCCTCACGGGGACTCCTCGTTGCCAGTACACGCTGCATGTCATAGTTTGGAGCAGGACCTGCGGCAGCGACAAATATTCCTTTAAAAAGCATCATGACAAAAAACAGTCCGAACATCTCATAACCGTCATTGGTTATCCAGTCATTGAAAGAGTGTAATTTAACTGATGCGGCTGATGAGATGTTGTTCCAGTCGAGACCCGCAGTTTTTGCAACCCAGATGCTTTTCCATCCGTCAGGGATCACTGAGTCAATAGCTCCGGGAGCAACCTGGTGCATGGCAATAATACCGATGGCTATTGAAGAAATGGTCAGGATGCCATACTGGATCACTTCTGTTATGACAACGCTGAACATCCCTCCTTTCACTACATAGAAAGTTGTGATCCCCATAAGTATCAGGGCATACAGGTTAACATTTATCTGCGGATGGCTGGCCAGGTATTCCGGGTTGGTTACGATAGGAGGAAGGAATGAATCTGCAAACTTGCCTATTCCTTTGAATCCGTATGAGAGGAAGCCTATGACACTCACCAGGGCAAATATTACAACAATGATATGAGAGAGATTGGCTGCCGTGCCTTGTCCAAAACGGGTTTTGATCCACTCAGCTCCGGTCATTACATTGGAACGCCGCAGCCATGCTGACAGGAAAACCATCAGGAATATCTGGTTGAATACCGGCCATAACCAGGGTATCCAGACGCTCTTTAGCCCGTAAACAGCAAGCCAGTATACAAGGAGCATTGTACCGGCAATATCGAACATGCCGGAAGCATTCGATATTCCAAGCAGATACCATGGCAGTGTATTTCCGCCCAGAAAGTATGACTGGATATTCTTTGAAGCTCTCTTCGAAACCCAGTATCCGATTAAAACAGTACCCACAAGATAGAGTATAATGATACCGAGGTCAATAAAATGGAGATTCATAAATGAATGGTTTTAACAGGTTAATATTCGTTTATCTTTTATGTTCTCAGAGATTTAAGTCCCGGATCTGTTTTCAGTCAATGATTTTAAATAATAAATGAGATGCGACCTTTCCTGGTTTTCTCATAAACCTCGCGGCTGAACAAATAATACCGGGCAGGTTTATGAGCCACACTTGTCTGTTTCTTTTTAATTGGTATTACATAATGCATTTGTCCCACTTTCTTCCTGAAGTTTCTTTTATCGAATGATGTACCGAGCAGGGCTTCATAGAGTTTTTGCAATTGCGACAGGGTAAAGTAGTCAGGAAGAAGTTCAAAAGCAATGGGCTCTACTTTGACTTTTCTCTGAAGAGCCTCAAGAGCCTTGTAAAAGATATACTTGTGGTCAAAAGCCATCTCCATTTCTCCAACCATATTTACAGGGAACCACTGGACTTTCTTTTCTTTCAGTTTCAGGGTAACCTTGGTATTGTCTATCAGGGCCAGGTAACCGACTGTAATGATCCTCTCTGCAAAACCTTTATTAATGTATTTAAGCCATAACCTGTCCTTTTCACTGGCAACACGGTCAAGCTGTCCGAAAGCAGCGAACTGCTCAAGAAATATATTATCGAGTCCTGTAAGGTCTTTCAGTATATTACTGGCAGCTACGTCAAAGTCTTCATCATCATAGATATGATACCCGGTAAGGGTATGATCCTTAATAAGTATTTTTCCGGTTTTTTCGTCTTTAAGCTCCCTTTCGACCAATAGTACATTGAGTTTTTCAAAGTCAAAGCCAAATATTACACAATCAACCGAGATATTCGGGACTATTTTGTGAGATATCATACTATTACAGTTAGTTATAAGCCAGAGATACTTAGTGTATGAAATATTAATTTCAAATATATTATAAAAATGCAGCAAAGTCAAGCATAAATATCTGAAAAAAAGAGACCAACATAAAGTAATGCCAAAAATGCACCGTCCATCTGATCCGGATAGGTAAGTCCCGTAATTATTTAATAAAAACAGGTGATTATATTCAATATGTATGGGATGAAGTGACAAAAGCCGGAAAGCCAAAACTTCCGGTAGCCCTTACTGAATACAATATTTTTGCAACAGGATCAAATCAGCCTGTCTCGCACGTGAACGGTATGCATGCAGTTCTTGTTACAGGTGAAGTGATGAAAACAGGTTATGTAGCTGCCTGTCGCTGGGACCTGGCAAATGGCTGGGACAGCGGTAATGATCACGGGATGTATTCTTATAATGAACCTGATATCCCTCAGTATACTCCTCACCCGGCATTCTATCATCTTTACTATCTTCAGAAATTCACAGGAGATGTGCTCCTTAATTCATCAATAATTGGAGATCAGGGGATTGTAATAATTCCCACTGCATTCAGCTCAGGTCATGTGGCAGCAGCAGTCGTCAATACAGACAAACTTCAAAAAATTGTCAGACTCAATATTGCTAACTTTAAATTTGGCGATCGCTATTATACTTATACGCTGACCGGAACTCCCGGTGAAGACTTTTCAAGAAAAGTGTTTGTAAATGGCAGCGGACCATCTCTGGCTGCAGGAGGTCCCGCTGATTATGAAACCATCAAAGCCAGTTCAAGCATTATAGGAGACGAGGTGGTTATAAAAGCTCCTCCTTTATCCTCAACATATATCCTGGTTGAACCAGGGACAAAGGAACTTACAGTTAATAATACTACAGCAGTGAAGGATTTCCCGTTTAGGGATGATATTGATCTGTACCCTAATCCCTCCGACGGCACATTTACCTTAAAGAACATACCACAAAGTACCTGCTCCATCGAAATAAGAGATATTTTTGGCAGATCAGTTTATCTTAAAAATAAGGGAATTGAGAAACCTCTTGAAAACTTTGACCTTAATATTACTACCGGGATTTATTTCATTACACTGAGCGACAATTTCTCCCGGATTACAAAAAAGCTGATTATCAAATAAAAACACGACTTCCTCCGGCATAGCTCTCCCTGAGTTCCTTAGGTGTACACCCTTTCTTCTTTCTGAATATCCTGTTGAAGTTTGAAATATTGTTGAATCCGCAGGAATAAGCTATTTCTGAAATTGTTTTGGTTGTATCGATAAGCATACGGGAGGCATGACCCAACCTGATATCGGTAAGACAGTCTATGAATTTTACACCTGTACGCAGCTTGAAAAAACGACTGAAAGCAGATTCGGTCATATTTGCAATCTGAGCAGCCTCACCTAAGGTTATTGGTTTATTGAATTTACTGTTGATGAACTGCATAACCTTTTCAATACGACGGCTGTTGTAGGAGAAGATCTCTTCATCGTTAAAGCTGGTGTCGGAGAGAATTGTATAATCTCTGGAAATTGACAGGTCATGAAGAATGGACATAAGCTCCAGCACTGAATCAAAACCCTGCTTTTTACGAAGCCTGAATATCCTGGGTTCGAGCTGCTTTATCGTCTCCTGTGAGAAGAGTATGCCACGTACCGATTTTTTAAGCATATTCCGGATGAAAATCAACTGGTTCTTTTGCAGGAACTTCTCATCAAAGAAATCTCTATGGAACTGTATGGTTATCTCTTCAACCTGGTTTTCCTTAAAACCAGAGCCAAACCATCCGTGTCGCAGGTTTGGACCAACAAGTACAAGCTCAAGATCACTTATTTCTGAAACATGATCACCGATAATGCGTTTTGCACCCCTGGCATTTTTAACATAATTAAGCTCTATCTCATCATGACAATGCAGAGGAAAATCAAATTCTGATTTCGTCCTGTAAAATAAAGTGAAGCAATCAGACTGTGTCAGCGGAGTGATCTCACGAAGTACTGAATCATGCATAACTTATACATTAAAATTAGGATCTATGCAAAAATAGATAATTCATGTATAAATTATATAACATCTGTTAAAAATATTAATGCTGTATGTATCAATAAATGAACAATATATGAAGATATTTTGATTCTTTGATAAATTTTAACGATCTATAAGGCAATAAAGTATTATTAACTGTGTGAATATTTGTAATTCCTTGCCAGCAGTTCTCAACGGGAATTCATTTTATTGAGTAATTTAGGGTTATTATCACATACCTGCTATGATTATTACAAAGCATTAAAGTATTATAATTTAAAAGAATGGTATCATAAATCAACGGTAATCAATGATTAAATTTGAATAAGAACTGCGGTGTATAATGCATAACGAATTGCTGTTTTTAACCAATTATGAAATATTTTACCTATGAAAAAATTATTATTCCTGGTACTTTTAATGATAACACTTTCTGCCTGCACCGGGCAGCAAGAAAATAAGATGACGACGGCTGATGAGAAGGCAACTCAAGTGACTTTAAATCTTTTCAGCAATCTGAGCAGACTGACTGAAAAGGGAATAATGTTCGGTCACCAGGATGACCTGTCTTATGGAATGCGCTGGGTATACCCTGACGGTGAATCAGATATAAAAAGGATAGCTTCCGACTTCCCGGCTGTATATGGAATGGACCTGGGACATCTTGAATTGGGATACTCTTTAAATCTTGATTCAGTACCTTTTGAAGACATGAAAACATTTGTACGCGAGATATATGCATGGGGAGGCATAGTGACATTCAGCTGGCATGCTGATAATCCGCTTACCGGAGGTTCAGCATGGGATGTATCATCTGACAAGGCAGTGGCCTCTGTTCTGCCAGGCGGTGAAAACCACGAAAAATACAAGGAATGGCTTGGTCGTCTCGCTGACTTCTTTATCTCCCTTAAAGATGAGCAGGGAGAAACTATACCGGTCATATTCCGTCCTTATCATGAACACATCGGAAGCTGGTTCTGGTGGGGTCAAAAACTCTGCAGCAGGCAGGAGTACGTTTCACTATGGCAGTTTACTGTAGACTATATGAGAAATAACCGTAATGTTCATAATCTGCTTTATGCCTATTCAGCTTCTGATGGTTTTACCAGCACCAGTGAATATCTTGAGAGATATCCCGGAGATAACTACGTCGATGTCTTAGGATTTGATTATTATCATTCACAATCATTTATAAAAGATGTGAAAAAAAGACTGGAAATAATAACTTCAATCGCCTATGAACACAGAAAAGTTCCCGCATTGACCGAAACAGGTTATGAGGCTATTCCAGACTCCACATGGTGGACCGGTGTTTTGTGGCCTTCCATCAAAGAGTCGAAAATATCTTATGTCCTTGTTTGGCGTAACGCACATAACAGGCCATCACACTATTTTGCACCATGGCCCGGGCAAAAAAGCGAAAAAGATTTTGTCGATTTTTATAATCTTCCAGAAACCCTCTTTCAGAAGGAGGTGACATCAGAGAATATTTATAATAGCAAATGAAATATAATCGTAGACAGTATGAACGTTTTTAATGACAGACTAAAGAAAATAAGCAAGGACTATGAGGAGCTTATTACCCGTAAGAATGTGAGGATTGAACCAGGCAACGGACTGTTTTTCAAATATAAACACCCGGTTCTCACTGCGGCACATGCCCCGCTGATATGGCGGTACGACATAAATCCCGCTACAAATCCTTATTTTATGGAGAGAATAGGCGTTAACGGTACATTCAACTCCGGTGCCCTGAAGCATGATGGTATATATATCCTTGCAGTAAGGGTTGAAGGATATGACAGGAAATCATTTTTCGCTATTGCAGAGAGTCCAAACGGCGTTGATAACTTCCGTTTCCGTGATCATCCTGTTACCATGCCTGAGACATCAATCCCGGAAACAAATGTTTATGATATGCGGCTGACAAAGCATGAAGACGGCTGGATATACGGGCTTTTTTGTGCTGAAAGGAAAGATCCTAAAGCTCCCGCGGGAGATCTGTCATCCGCGGTCGCTGCTGCCGGCATAGCCCGTACACATGATCTGAATAAATGGGAACGTCTGCCTGACCTGGTATCTGTGAGCCAGCAGCGTAATGTGGTCCTGCATCCTGAGTTTGTCAGCGGCAGATATGCTCTGTACACACGTCCCCAGGACAGCTTTATAGATGCCGGCAGCGGAGGAGGCATTGGCTGGGCACTGATTGATGATATCACCAGGGCGGAAGTAAAACCTGAAGATGAGAAGATTATTAATTTCAGATATTACCATACTATTAAAGAAGCTAAGAACGGAGAAGGACCGCATCCCTTAAAAACAGCCAGGGGATGGCTGCATCTTGCCCATGGCGTAAGAGGCTGTGCAGCAGGATTAAGGTATGTGCTCTATCTCTATATGACTGACCTGCAGGATCCATCCAGGATCATCGCTGAACCGGCAGGATACTTCATGGCCCCTGAAAATGAAGAACGGACAGGAGATGTCTCCAACGTCCTGTTCTCAAACGGATGGATCGCGGATGGGGACGGAACAGTTTATATTTATTATGCCTCTTCAGACACCCGCATGCATGTGGCTGTCTCAACAATTGATCAACTGACTGATTATTGTTTCAACACTCCGCCTGACGGTTACAGATCTGCTGCATCTGTTCATTCTATAAATAAACTGATTACTCTTAATAAAGAATACCTGTCAGGAAAATGACCAGAGACTATAAGCCTTTTCTTTCTGAATTGCCGGAAAGAGCTGAAAAAGAGCTGACAATGAATATACTGCCATTCTGGATGAACAGGATGGCAGATATTACTCATGGTGGTTTTTTAGGCAGGATCGACGGAATGAATAATATAGTTGCCGGAGAATCCAAGGGAGCAATTTTGAATGCCCGTATCCTCTGGACATTCTCTGCCTCGTTCAAAGATCTGGGCGACCCTATGTACCTCGGTATGGCCACCAGGGCAAGGGATTATATCATGACGCATTTCTTTGATGAAGAATCTGGTGGCACCTATTGGATACTGAACAGCAATGGGAACCCCCTCGACACCAAAAAACAAATATATTCCCAGGCATTTTTTATATATGCCCTCAGCCAGTATTTCATTGCAACCGGTGATGAGGAATGTAAGAACAAAGCTATTGAGCTATTCTATCTTATTGAAAAACACAGTTTTGACAAGAAACTAAATGGATATCTGGAGGCATTTGACAGATATTGGGCTGAAATAAGCGATTTGCGTCTGAGCGAAAAAGATGCAAATGAGAAGAAGACAATGAATACGCATCTGCATATCCTGGAGGCTTATACAAACCTTTACCGCATATGGCCCGATGATAATCTTAGATCACAGTTAAAAAATCTGATCTTATTATTTCTTGACAGGATAGCGGACCCTGTAACCAGCCATCTGAACCTCTTCTTTGATGAGTATTGGACAGTTAAGTCAACCCTTATCTCTTATGGTCATGATATTGAGGCTTCCTGGCTTTTGTATGAGGCTGCCGCAGTGCTTGATGACAAAGCATTGCTGGAACGTGTAACGGGTATTTCACTTAAGATAATTAATGCAGCGATAGAAGGTCTTCAGCCGGACGGGAGCCTTATGTATGAACGGGATGAGGCTGTAAATCATATTGATATGGATCGTCACTGGTGGGTGCAGGCTGAAGCAGTTGTAGGTTTTCTTAATGCATGGGAGCTGACAGGAGATGAGAGTTATTTTCGCAAGTCTATTAAATGTTACGATTACATAGAAAAGAATCTTATTGACAGGCTTCATGGCGAATGGTACTGGAGCATAAAGGCTGATGGCACGGTCAACACCCGGGATGATAAGGCAGGTTTCTGGAAATGTCCATATCATAATACCAGGATGTGTCTCGAGATTATGGCAAGGTGCAAATAAAAAATACCTAAACGCTGAGTGTTCAGGGATCTTGTTGAGGTCGGTGGCGGAATGTAAGTAGTTGCTCTTTTTTAATCATTAAAAAGCTTTTTATTGCCTATATAATTGTATTATTAGGCTTTGCATTGCTTTTATTAGTCAAAAGTAGGCAAATTACTTGCCCCAAAGAGCATTTAAATGCTTTTTATTTCGTATTTTTGTGTGATTAGTTGCCTATATGAAATTTAAAGCATGAAAAAATCAAATATCCCTCCTTTCAATGTGAACCTTCTTCAAGAAGGTAACTATCATCGGTTATACGTAACCCATCCGTTTCTTAAAGGCCGGTTTAAGAAAAGAATCGGAAATGGTAAGCCAGAAAATCTGGAAAAGATCCGGTTTCATTTAAAGTATGAACTGGAAAATCATTTTGAAACTTCGGAAATAAATCTGGAAGCAGTCAATGATTTCATTAATAGCTTCATTTCACTCCAGGTTAAGTACACAGCCTCTATATTTATGTATTTCGAGGAATTCATTCAAAACGAGCAGGAGACTACTTACAAAGAACTTATCACAGAACCGGTTCCTATTCCGGAAAAAATTGAAAAAGCACCAGAAGTAAACGATAAGGTCCTTGAACTTTCAAGAGTCTTTGAAAACATCCATAATGCCCTTTACCTTGGAAGAGGATGGAAATATCTTATACCACTCTGAAGGTTATCCTGCTGCAGAAATTAAACATGGCCCTATCGCCCTGATAGATGAAAATATGCCCGTTGTTGTGGTCGAAACAAAAGACGACACATATGATAAGATCATAAACAATATCCAGGAAATTCAAGCAAGGAAGGGGAAAGTCATTACAATTGTTACAGGAGGTGATGATATTATAAGAAAAATGGCCGACTATGTGTTGGAAGTACCTGAGACCATGGCGGCTTTTTCCGGACTGCTTACCGTTATCCCACTTCAGCTATTGTCATATCATATTGCTGTCATCAGAGGATGCAATGTTGATCAACCCGGGAATCTGGCCAAATCTGTAACGGTCGAATAGGCAAAATTTAAACCCTACTGATATATTTTCCAACACTAAATGTCTTGCTATTTAAGAACTCCCTATCGGGGATTCCTTTCTGGAACAATGAATAACAGCATGAAGAGGATCCGAAAAGGAGAAAAGGGAGGTTCTGCGATGTAAACCTTAAAGGTTGAATACGCCATTTCCATATAAATGAATAATGCAATTTAATAATTTATTTTAAAATATAGATATATATTAATAAATATTAAATATATTATTATATTACTTATAAATTGATTGAATATTTGGAATATTAATTATATATTTATATTCTTGATGTCAAAATTATTCTTAGTTTTGCAGCTCTGGTATTCAGGAACGCGATTATGAAAAATGGGGAAGAGATATTATACATAATTAAAAAATAATCTATGTGCGGAATTGTAGGTGTATTTGATTTGAAAATCAATTGTATGGAGCTGAAAACGAGCGTACTCAAAATGTCAAAAAAGCTGAGGCATCGTGGTCCTGACTGGTCAGGGATATTCTGTTGTGAGAAAGCAATTCTTGCTCACGAGAGGTTATCAATTGTTGATCCTCAGTCGGGCAGGCAACCTTTGTCAAGTAAGGATAGCAATCTTATTTTGGCAATAAACGGGGAAATTTACAATCATCAGGAAATACGTAAAAGATACGAAGACACTTATGAATTCATGACACATTCCGACTGCGAAGTTATTCTACCATTATACCGTGAAAAAGGACCATCTTTCCTGGAAGATCTGAACGGAATCTTTGCCTTTGCATTATATGACAGGGAAAAAGATACCTATTTAATTGCCAGAGACCATATCGGCATAATCCCGCTCTATACTGGCCAGGATCAATATGGCAACTTCTTTGTTGCCTCTGAACTGAAAGCTCTTGAAGGAGTCTGTAACAAAATTGAGGAATTTCTTCCGGGGCATTACCTGTTCGGCAGTGATAGGGTAATGACTAAATGGTATCAGCGCGACTGGATGGATTATGATGCCGTTCAGAACAATATTACTTCGCCCGACCATCTTAAAAGCTCACTTGAGAAAGCCGTTCATCGTCAGCTTATGTCAGATGTTCCTTACGGAGTTTTGCTATCAGGAGGTCTTGACTCTTCGATCATTTCCGCAATAGCTAAAAAATATGCTTCTAAAAGGATAGAATCGGGTGATAAGACTGATGCATGGTGGCCTCAGTTGCACTCTTTTGCCATCGGGCTGGAAGGCTCACCCGATCTCGCGGCATCACGCAAGGTTGCGCAGCATATAGGAACCGTTCATCATGAAATACATTTCACCCTCGAAGAAGGACTTGATGCTATTCGCGACGTTATTTATCATATTGAGACATATGACGTTACTACTGTGAGAGCTTCAACTCCAATGTATCTTCTTGCCCGGGTAATAAAATCAATGGGAGTGAAAATGGTACTTACAGGTGAAGGCGCGGACGAAATCTTCGGTGGTTACCTGTACTTCCATAAAGCACCTCATCCTAAAGCATTACATGAAGAAACCGTGAGAAAGATCAGCAAGCTCCACCTGTATGATTGTCTCCGGGCAAATAAATCACTTGCTGCCTGGGGAGTGGAAGGACGTGTTCCCTTCCTGGATAAGGAGTTCCTCGACGTAGCTATGCGGATTAATCCTGCAGATAAAATGGTATCAAAAGAGCGAATCGAAAAATGGGTACTCAGAAAAACATTTGAAGACTATCTGCCTTCACAGGTAGCATGGAGACAGAAAGAGCAGTTTTCTGACGGCGTTGGCTACAATTGGATTGATACTCTCCGTTCACTGACCTTAAAAGAGGTCACAAACGGACAATTAGCAAATGCAAGATTCCGGTTCCCGATCAATCCTCCATTGTCAAAGGAAGAATACTTTTACAGGTCGATATTTGCCGAGCATTTCCCATCGGATTCTGCAGCGTTATGTGTCCCATCGGTGCCTTCCGTTGCCTGTAGTACAGCTGAAGCCCTTGCATGGGATTCATCATTTAGAAATATGATTGATCCATCAGGAAGAGCTGTGAAAAGCATTCATGTCGATTCCTACAAATAACTTATTGAATAAGTAGTGGTCAGATCGCAGAATTTCCGCGCTCACCGGTACGTATTCTTATACATTCCTCGAGAGGTGTAATAAAAATCTTACCATCCCCAACAGTACCTGCTCCGTTAGTGCGTGCAGATTTAAGTATTGTTTCAACCGTTATGTCAGCAAATGCGTCATTGATAGCTATTTCAATCTTAATTTTAGGAATAAGATCAGGCACTATTCTCTGACCCCTGTACATCTCTTCAATTCTCTGTTGCCCATGACCCGATACACGGCTGACAGTTATTCTGGTTATTTCCGCCTCGATAAGTGCTTCCCTCACTTTATCAAGCTGTACTTCTCTGATTATTGCTGTTACTAGTTTCATATCATTTTGCTGGGATAAGTGATTAACTTGGATTTAACATTCCATATCCTCTTTCACCATGGTAAGATCTGTCGAGGCCGGCCATTTCATCACCTTCTGATGATTTGAACTTCATTATTTTATTTAAAGTGAAAACAATTAAAAAAGTCATTCCTGCAGCGTAAAGAACAGTAATAAGTACTGCAAGCACCTGAACACCTAATTGATTCAAGAGTGTCCAATGTCCATCAGCAACTAATTTAGCATCATGCATCCATGACGGACGGATAAAGAATGTCAGAAAAAGTGCTCCTATTATTCCGCCAACTCCGTGTATTCCGAAAGCATCAAGACTATCGTCATATTTTAATCTGTTTTTCAACTGGATAGCAAAATAACAGAATAATGATGCTAACATACCCAGTATCATAGCACCATAAGGTTGAACTACACCGGCTGCAGGTGTCACTGCTACAAGGCCTGCAAGGATGCCACTGGCAAATCCAAGTGCAGTAGCTTTGCCCTGATGAAAACTTTCGATGATAATCCAGCTAAGTGCCCCTGTGGCTGCGGCAACCTGGGTAGCTGTTAGAGCCTGTGCAGTGCTTAATCCGCTCGAAATACTGCTTCCCGCATTAAATCCGAACCAACCTACCCATAATAGTCCTGCTCCCAGCATAGTAATTACAAGGTTGTTAGGCCGGATAACCTGATATGGATAACCACGACGTGAACCAAGATAAATTGCTGCAACAAGACCACTGATTCCGGCGGAAATATGAACAACCGTACCTCCTGCAAAATCAATAGCTCCTTTTGCACCCAGGTTAAAAAGGAAACCATCAGATGCCCAAACCCAATGACAAATCGGGTTATAAACTAACAAACTCCATAATGCAATGAAAAAACAATATGCTTTGAAAGAGATCCGTTCAGCAAAGGCCCCGGCAATCAGGGCAGGAGTTATAATTGCAAATTTACACTGGAACATTGAAAAGACATATTCCGGGACTCCTGCATCCATTATGTTTGAATCAATTCCTTTAAGAATGAAATAATCATTCTTCCACCCAATCCAACCTCCTAAAATACTTTCCCCAAAACACATACTATATCCGACAATTACCCACAGAACACTTATGATACTCATTGCGACAAAACTGTGCATAATTGTCCCAAGAACATTTTTGCTTCTGACCAGTCCTCCGTAAAACATTGCCAGCCCCGGAATCATAAGTAATACCAGTGCAGTTGAAGTAAGCATCCACGCTGTTGCTCCTGAATCAATCTTAACTCCGTCTGAAGCAAATAGACCTGTTAAGTTGAGAAACAGAAACGACAGTAATAACAGGGATCTTTTCCATCTTGGTACCATAACTGATAATTTAAAATCATAAATGCTATTTTTTCACGACAAACATATATGTTTTTATGGATATATCAAATATTATTTATTATTTTATGTTTATCCCCTATTTAAAAGGGGGTATGATCTTTTTTCTATATACTTTATATGTTTTATACCCTGTTAATAAGAGAGGTTTCTAATTATTTATATATTTTATTACTAATATGTCCAATGTTTCATTTTAAAAAACACAGGCTGATTCGAAAAACGGAGTGTTTACTTAAGTGATCTGAAAAAATGGGGGATTCTAGTCAAAAAATATATTTATTTCATAAAAAACATATAAAAACAAAGGGGATTATTAAAAAAAAGATATTTTTGCAAGAATAAAATATTTAAAAATGGCAGAACTAAGATTTAGTGCATTAAAAGAAGTATTCGACAGGATACCTGTTAAAGCAGTGACTCCGGAAATTAATGTATCCAAATATTTTGGGATTGATGTTTTTAATCTTCACAAAATGGAGCATTATCTTTCATTGGATGCTTTTAAAGTTGTGAAACGTGCAATTGAGGAAGGAAAATCATTGACCAGGCGGGAAGCTGACCAGGTTGCAATAGGGCTTAAAGCCTGGGCACTCGAAAGAGGAGCAACTCACTACACCCACTGGTTTCATCCGCTGACCGAAGGAACGGCTGAAAAGCATGATGGTTTCATCGAGTTTGGAGACAATGGTCATATAGTCGAGAACTTTTCAGGTGAACTTCTGGTCCAGTCAGAACCTGATGCTTCAAGTTTTCCCAGCGGCGGACTCAGAAACACTTTCGAGGCAAGAGGATATACTGCCTGGGATGTGTCATCACCGGTGTTCATCGTTGACACAACCCTTTGTATTCCAACCATTTTCGTGTCTTGGACCGGCGAAGCTCTTGACTACAAAGCTCCTCTGCTTAAAACACTTTCATTGCTCGACAAAGCTGCTGTTGACATTTGCCAATATTTCGACAAGGATGTGACCAGGGTATATGCAACACTGGGATGCGAACAGGAATATTTCCTTATCGATGAGGCATTATATTATGCACGGCCCGATATAGTTCTTGCTGAAAGAACTCTTATGGGACATCAGTCTGCAAAAGACCAGCAATTGTCCGATCATTATTTCGGAGCTATTCCTGAGAGAGTGATGTGTTTTATCAAAGATTTTGAATGTGCGGCATATAAACTTGGAATTCCCATGAAAACACGTCACAACGAGGTTGCTCCGAACCAGTTTGAATGTGCTCCAATGTTCGAGGAGATTAACCTCGCGGTCGATCATAACCAGCTTCTGATGGAAATTATGAAACGGATTGCTAGAAAACATAAATTCCGTGTTCTGTTTCATGAAAAACCTTTTGCCGGAATTAACGGTTCAGGAAAGCACAATAACTGGTCAATGGCAACAAATACAGGCGTTAATCTTTTATCCCCGGGAAGAAATCCAAAAACAAATCTGCAGTTTCTTACTTTCCTGGTAAATGTAATTAAAGCCGTTCATGACAGCAATGAACTTATAAGAGCTTCAGTAATGAATGAATCTAATTCATGGAGGCTTGGTGGTCATGAAGCGCCGCCGGCAATAATATCAGTATTCCTCGGGACTTATCTGATTAACACTCTGAATGAAATCGCCCGAAAAGTAACAGATAAGAAAATGACTCCTGCTCAGAAAACTGAACTTAAGCTTGGAATTGGCAAGATCCCGGAGATCCTCCTTGATAATACTGACCGTAACCGCACATCTCCTTTTGCGTTTACCGGGAACAGGTTTGAATTCAGGGCTGTAGGATCGTCTGCCAACTGCAGTGCTGCCATGATCGCCCTGAACGCTGCTGTTGCCCACCAACTGGTAAAATTCAAAAAAGAAGTTGATTCCGTTATAAGGAAGGGCAGGAAAAAGGATGAAGCAATTTTCCAGGTTCTGAAGAAGACTATCATCGAATCTGAAAATGTCCTTTTTGAAGGAGATAACTATAGTAAAGAATGGCAAAGGGAAGCTCAGAAAAGAGGGTTATCAAATATTGAAAGTGTCCCTGAATCGATCAGCAGGTATTTGGCTCCGAGTTCCAGGGATGTGCTTATAGGATCAGGGATCTTCACCGATAAGGAACTTGAAAGCCGTGTGGGAGTTGAATATGAAAAATTCACAAAAAAAGTTCAGATAGAGTCAAGAGTTCTTGCTGATCTTGCAATAAATCATATTGTACCGACCGGAATTAAATATATGTCTTCCCTTCTCGAAAATATTAAAGGACTGAAGGAGATATTTAATGAAAAGGAATATGAGAAACTTGCCGGAACCAGTAAAGAAGCTATTGTGATTATTTCAGATCATATTACAATGATTAAAAAGCTGGTTTTTGAAATGGTGGAGGAAAGGAAGAAGGCCAATATAATAGAAGATGTATATAAAAAAGCACTGGCGTATGAAAAACATGTCAAACCATACCTCGACAATATCCGTCAGCATATCGACAAGCTTGAGTTGATAGTGGACGATGAGGTCTGGCCTTTACCAAAATACAGAGAATTGGTTTTCACAAGCTAGGGTAGTCGGTTAGTGCAAAAGCCGGACATCATGACCACATTTGGCTGGTCAGATTACTATTAACATATATAACTATACAACAGGCATTTAACTCTGGCTTTTCGTGGTCAATATTATCCAGCTAACTATGGTTAAGGCTACTGGTTTTTCTAGCAATACAATAGTAAATCTATTTACAGGTAATAATGAGTCATATACACCATCAATATTTATATAAAAAATTCGCAGGGTAATGGGCAGTATTAATCTTGATCCTTGCTCAAACGATTTTGCCCAATCGATAATAAAGGCAGACACATATTTTACGAAAGAAGATGATGGCTTAACTGCAAAAACCGGACCTCTTGACCACATCTGGCCGGTTCAACTGCAATTATCATAAATAATTTAACAACAAGCTCTTAATTCCGGCAAAGGATAGTTAAAATACTCCGGCGAAAGGTGGTCAAGGCTACCGGCTTTTCCATGCTAGGCAAAAAAGTGCAAAGAAATTTTGTACTACTAATGAAAATAGCCTTGTAAATATTTGATTTACAAGGCCATTTGATTTTGATATTCGGGGTGAGAACCCTAAATGACTATCTCATCCCATTTATGTTATTATTTTGCTCGCAAATAATGAAGTAACTTGTTTATTAAAATAAGTTAATTTTTACTTTAAAAACATAATAATATTTTATATTTGAAGTAAATATTTGCTCATATGGAATTCAATTTAACCAGAAATTTCAATGATATTTTTGTTGCAGTTTCCAACAAGGGAATCAAACGTACCGCTTTTGCAAAAGCTATGGGCTATAGTTCTACTTCTCAGCTAGCTGCAACACTTGAAGGTGAAGCACTGATCAGCACTAAGGCGATAATAGAACTCATTAAGAATTTCAATGTAAATCCGACTTTCCTGTTTAATGGTCAGGGTGAAATGTTTCTGGCTGAAGAATCAGAAATTGAACAGCTAAAGAAAGAAAATAGAGAGTGGATCCAAAAGCATAATGAGTTGGTCAAAACCGTTATGGATCTAAACGGAATAATTAAGAAACTTGAGAAGCGGAATGAAGACTTGATAGATATGAGTACTGCGGCAATAAAATACCATAAGGAACAAAGACCAGACGTTGAAAAGGATTTAGATAAAGAGCGGGATCTTAACAAGCAATTGATTAAATTTCTGAAAAAAAGTGGATTAATGAAATATGAGGATGAAGAAATAAACATAGCAGAATTAGTAAGTTCTTTGAAACGAAATAAAAAGTAAAAATTCACTTAAAATCCAAAATGGCGTAATGAAAAAGTAAGTAACTACTCATTAATTTTTGCCCCAAACGCCCCAATATCTGCCCCACAACAAAAAAACCCCATTGATAATCAAGGGGTTTTAGTGGGATTGAGGTCGGTGGCGGATTCGAACCGCCGTAAACGGTTTTGCAGACCGCTACCTAGCCACTCGGTTAACCGACCGTGTGCCCCAAAGCTTAAGCGAAGGGGTACCGTGAGTTTGGATTGCAAAAATAATAAAATTTGGGAAATCATATCAATAGTGCCTGATCTCCTTCCCTTTTAATATCTTAACCCTACCCCTGGCATCAGTTTATAACCAGTTTGAAAGCATTTGTCAAAATCTTCGAATTTCAACCCTTAACTGTTTGAATCTTAATAACTTTTTTTATATATTTACTTGTTTTGTCAGAATTTTCCGGATTAACGAGTTCATATTTTAAAATCTTTATGAAACGAACAGCCTGCATCTTGCTTCTTCTCTTCCTGGTTACATGGTTATCGGCACAACAGAATTTTAAAATCTCAAAGCCTGAGCCATCCTTATCAAATAACATTCTGACAATCAAATATGACATAACAGGATGCGGAAGCGGTGAGCTTATTGACATAATCCTAATAGTCCTTAATTCAAAAGGCGATACAATAAGACCGGGATCTGTGACCGGAGATATAGGCCGGCAGGTCGGCTGCGGTTCCGGAAAGACTATCCGGTGGAATATTGCAGCAGACAATGTAAATATCAACGAGGATATCCAGATCTTTGTCAGGGGCAAAAAATCTGCCCGGTCTGTCGCCGAAACCGGAGTACCCGCCTCTCAGAAGCTGTCAAGGGGCAAAATCATTTTAATGTCTGCATTGGTCCCGGGGCTTGGTGAGATGAAAGCCTCAGGCAAACCGGCATTCCTGGCTTTCAGCGGATTGGTATACGGAAGTGCAGGTGCTGCAGCATTCCTGGCTTCCAGATCAGGTAAAATGGAAGAAGATTACCTGGCTGCTTCCGGAACAGAACGGGATGAGCTGTACAACAAATGGCAAAGCAATTTTAATTTGACTAAATACCTGACCTTCAGCGCTGCAGGATTATGGGCAGCCAATATTGTATGGTCGGCGATAATACCTGTAAAAGATACCCGGAATAAAAAGATGGATATCGGAATGACATCATTCGGGAAGAATGAATTACTGATTTCTGCAAAATGGACATTTTAAAAGATAATAAAATGAAAAGGAAAACAACTGTCAGAATAACAATGCTTGCCTTAAGCCTGATCTGGATGGCTTCAATTTCATATTCCCAGGATGTTACAAGCGAAAAAGCAACCTTTCGTCTGAATGTACAGACAGCGAGTAAAGATATGACTCCTGCTATACAGATGCTTCAGCCTGAGAACATCAAAGAGGGAGAAACATTCATGGCGCCCAGGCAGCAGATTACCCTGGCTATGAGATTATTAAATCCCGAAAAGGGGATTAAGGTCCTGGTGAATAATATTGAAGTTGCCCCGACAGCCGGAGGAGATGTATTCCTGCGGGACATTGCCCTGAATACTGGCTCAAACCTGGTAAACATCGTCGTTCAGAAAGATGAAAAGCTTGTGAAAGAATATGTTTACAACATGGTTTATATTGAACAGGTGAAAAATATCTCGCCGCGTGCATTGAATCCCGGTAAATATTATGCCCTTATTGTAGCAAATGGCACCTACACCAGCGCTGAATTGCAGTCGTTAAAGAGAACTATCCCGGACGCCAAAGCCCTTAAAGAGATCCTTCAGACAAAGTACACTTTTGATCCTGAGAATGTCTATACTCTTTACGATATGAAAAGAGACAATCTCATAATGGCGCTTGATGAGATCCAGAAGAAGCTGACGCCTGAGGATAATCTGCTTATCTATTATGCCGGACACGGAAAGATGGATGAAGAATCGGGCATAGGCTACTGGCTTCTGTCAGATGCAGCATTATCCAGCAGGATCAACTGGTTCAGCAACAGCTCTCTGACAGATTATATAAAATCAATAAAGGCGAAACATATTTTCCTGGTGGCCGATGCATGCTATGCAGGCTCTATTTTCTATTCCAGGGGGGCAATGGATGGTGCGCCTCCTTCAATTGTAGATGTTTATAAAAACAAAAGCCGTACCGCAATGACAAGCGGAGGCACAACAGAGGTGAATGATGACAGCAAATTCTCGGAAATCCTGATTGAGATGCTCAGGAGCAATACCGATCAATATCTGACATCAAGCCAGCTTTTCCGCGCTATTGAAAGACCGGTAATGACCAGCGGCAGCAACACCGCCCCGCGATTCGGAGTAGTACAGGGGGTGAATGATATGCAGGGCGATTTTGTTTTTATACTCAGGGAGAGATAAAACTACTATGAGCTGACACAGTACCGGAATGGGAAAGTTAAAACACTTCAGTCTTACATATTATAGTAACCAAAAATAACAGCTATATGAATTCCGAAAGAGGGATGACGAATATTAAAGGGACCGGTACGTTCAGAAGATTTTATATTTTTCTTTCGATAATCATACTGGTAATAACCACTCTGGTCACCTGTGAAAAACCCGAACGTTCAGTACTTGTTACCATTCTGGATGCGATAGAAGCCGATATTTCCTATACCTCAGTGACACTTAAAGGCGAGATAGAGGATCTTGGATCAGCCCCTATCGATGACTACGGGATCCTCGCATCGGAAAATTCCACACCGGGTCCGGACAATTCGAAAGTTAAATCACTCGGCAAGCCTTCAGCAAAAGGATCCTTTGAGGCTAAGGTGGAAAATCTGACCAGCAATACCAAATATTATTTCAGGGCATATGTAACTGTCAAAGGCGCAAACGTATATTCTGAACAGACAAAGCAGTTCACAACCAAAGCTTACTCTCTTCCCACTGTGACTACCACGGATGTCACATCTGTGACTTCTTCCTCAGGTGTTTCAGGTGGAAATGTTACAGCTGACGGTGGTGCATCAATAACTGCCAGAGGAGTATGCTGGAGTGCTTCAGCAAATCCCACAACTGCTGATACAAAAACCACAGATGGTTCCGGCACAGGAACATTTACAAGCAATATAGCAGGATTGACAAGTTTGACAACCTATCATGTAAGAGCTTATGCTACAAATTCAGCAGGGACAGCTTACGGATCAGACGTGACGTTCACAACCGGTGTAACTGTTGTGATACCAACTGTTTCTACATTGGAAGTTACTTCCATCGGCACAACCTCTGCAACAGGCGGCGGAAGCGTTTCAGATGCCGGACATGCAACAGTCACTGCCAGGGGAGTATGCTGGGCACAGTATGCCAATCCGGTAACGGCCGATTTCAAGACAGTTGACGGAGAAGGAACAGGATCATTTCTCAGCAGTATGACAAACCTGACGCCATCAACAACCTATCATGTAAGGGCTTATGCAACCAATTCAGCCGGCACAGGATATGGTTCGGATGTTACATTTACCACAAATGCTGCTGTGGCTATACCAACAGTTACTACAGCTTCTGTAACATCAATTGGCTCAACCACTGCAACTTGCGGCGGAAGCATAACATCCGATGGCGGAGGTACAATCACCGGCAAGGGAGTTTGCTGGGGCACTTCAGCCAATCCTACTATCGGCGATCAGAAGACAATAGACGGAAGCGGAACTGCTTCATTTGCAAGCAACATATCCGGGTTAACAGCATCAACAATATATCATGTCAGGGCATATGCAACAAATTCAGCAGGTACGGGATATGGATCTGATATAACGTTTACAACAAGTGCCACTTCATCAGTTCCTACTGTGACCACAACGGCGATCAGTGCTATTACTTCAACAGGTGCATCTTCAGGCGGAAATGTTACCTCTGATGGAGGAGCTTCAGTGACAGCCAGAGGTGTCTGCTGGAGCACAGGTTCAAATCCAGTAGCGACAGACAATCACACAACCGATGGTACCGAAACGGGAATCTTCACAAGCAGCATAGCGGGATTGACTGCCGATACTAAATATTATATCAGAGCTTATGCAACCAACAGTGCAGGAACAGCTTATGGAGAAGCGCTTATTTTCAGAACACTTTGCACACAACCGACCTTAGCTACTAATGCCGCATCGAACATTAGTTATACAACAGCCACATTAAATGGTACTGTCAATGCAAACAACTTTTCAACCATTCCTCTTTTTCAGTGGGGAACGACGACCAGCTATGGTACCACGATTAATGCCACTCCTTCTCCGGTAGACGGAACAAGCAATACAGCTGTAAGTGTTGACATTACGAATCTTTCTCCGGGAACTCTGTATCATTTCAGAGTTACAGGAACCAGTTGTGGAGTGGATAGTTATGGTAATGACCAGACATTTACAACTAATTCTTCAGGAACTCCGATTGTAACAACCACGGCAGTTACAGGGATAACATCAACAAGTGCGACCTCAGGAGGTAATGTGACATCTGATGGCGGGGCGACGGTAACAGCAAAAGGTGTCTGCTGGAGTACAAGCACATCTCCTGTTGCGACAGGAAATCACACAACCAATGGTACCGGAACGGGTATCTTTACGAGCAGCATTACGGGATTAACCGGCTATAAAGATTATTATGTCAGGGCTTATGCAACAAACAGTGCCGGAACATCTTATGGAGAAGAACTTCAGTTTACTACACTTTGCACCCCGCCAACCTTAACTGCAAATGCTGCATCGAACATCAGTTATACAACTGCCACATTGAATGGTACAGTTAATGCAAATGGTTTTCCAACAACTTCATTTTTTCAGTATGGGACAACGACCAGTTATGGTACCACCGTTAATGCCACACCACATTCGGTAGACGGAGCAAGCAATATAGCAGTAAGTGTTGATATTACAAGTCTTTCTCCGGGAACTCTGTACCATTTCAGAGTTACAGGAACCAGTTGTGGAGTGGATAGTTATGGAAATGACCAGACATTTACAACCAGTGCCTTAGGTGTTCCTGCAATAACGACCACACTGGTCAATTCAATAACTGGTTCAACAGCATCGTCAGGCGGAACTATAACATCTGACGGGGGAGCTGCTGTGACAATAAGCGGCATTTGCTGGAGCACTGCACATAATAATCCGACTGTCTTTGACAGCAAAACAACTGATGGTACTACCACAGGTACTTTTACCAGTGCTCTTACCAGCCTGAATCCTAATAAATTGTATTATGTAAGGGCATATGCAACTAATTCAAATGGAATTGGATATGGCAATGAGGTATCATTCACCACATTACAATTACCGGCAGTGACAACAGATGCGGCTTCTTCAATGACATCTACTTCATCAACATTGAATGGGACTGTAAATGCCAACGGAACTGACACTGATGTCACTTTTGAGTATGGAACTTCAACCAGCTATGGCAGTACAGCCAATGCAAGCCCGGCTTTGGTAACAGGAACTTCGAACACAAGTATCAGTGCAGCAATTATCGGTCTGAGTGAAAACACAACCTATCATTTCAGGGTAAAAGCTGTTAGTATAGCAGGAACCACCTATGGTAATGATCAGACATTCATCACCCTTTGTGTTGCACCAGCTGCAACAGTCAATGCAGCAACAAATCTTGGAGGAACAACTGCCACATTGAACGGCATAGTGAATGCAAACAGTTTTTCTACAACCGTTACATTCGAATATGGACCCACAACAAGCTTTGGCAGCACGATAGATGCAACTCCAAATATTGTTACCGGAAGCGGCAGCACGACAGTCAGTGCAGCAGTTACAGGTCTGTTGACAAATACAGTTTACTATTACAGGATTAAAGCTGTTAATTGTGCCGGAACAATTTACAGTTCAGAAACCAATTTAACCACCTTACAGCCTCCTTCTGCAACAACTTCTGCTGCGACTTCAGTTGCATATACCACAGCTGCTTTAAATGGCCTGGTAAATGCCAATAACTCAGCTTCGACGGTAACATTCGAATATGGTTTGAATACATCATACGGGACCACAGTTTCAGCTACACCCGGTACGGTAACCGGAAATATAGCAACTACTGTGAGTGCAGCAATTTCTGGTCTTACTACCAGTACAACTTACCATTACAGGGTTAAGGCAGTCAGTTCCGGAGGATCGAAGGATGGAGATGATATGACTTTCATTACCGCGGTACCTCCGACTGTTACATCAATAACAGCGAGTCCAATCGCCACAACAACCGCTACACTTAACTGTTCTGTAAACCCGAACGGACAAAGTGCTGATGTTTATTTCGAATACGGCTTATCTACCAGTTACGGGAGCACTGCAAACGGTACTCCTTTAACTGTCACCGGAAGCAGTGCAACAGCAGTTAGTGCATCAGTTTCCGGCCTGAGC
>CAZLCF010000016.1:0-22950 GCA_964557905.1 uncultured Rikenellaceae bacterium
GGAGATTGGAATTGATAAGGAAGGGATATCCCGATCAAATCTTCATTAAAAAAGTTTCAAAACAATGAATCGTCTGTCAGTATGTATCATCTTCTTTGTTCTTTTTAACAACGTTTTTTCAACTCTTCTCTCACAGGAACTCTCAAGAAAGGATTTTATCAGGTCTGTTCAGGATGCTGATATCTTTTATTATTATGACCAGGATTATGAAAAGGCAGCTTCGTTGTATGAAGTATTACACAAAGCCTACCCGGACAATTCCAACCTGGCTGCAAAGCTTGGTATTTGTTATCTGAACATGGATGGCAAAAAACAGGATGCCCTCTCGCTTCTTAAATCTGCATCACGAAATGTTGTAGCGACCGATAAAGATTATGTGGAATACGGCGAACAGGCACCGCTCGACACATATCTTTACCTGGCAATAGCATATCACAAAAACGACAGCCTGGAAAAAGCTGTATCAATATTTTATGATGTAAAAGACAGGCTCAAGGAGACTGATATATTCAGAGAGGAATATATTGACAACCAGATCAGGGACTGCAGGTATGCCATGGAGATGAAGAAGAAACCTTTAACCATCCTGTCTGATCATTTTACATCATGGCTGAAGGATTATCCCGGAGCCATTAATCCTGTACTCGCAAAAAATGACTCAGTATTTGTCTTTACCCAGAAAACAGAAGGCAAAACAAGGATTCTATGTACTTATAAGAAGGAAAGATGGAGCACTCCCGCGGATATTACAAAACAGCTTGGCGGGTATACACGGTTTTATTCAAACTCGATAACAGGCGATGGCAAACTGCTGGTCCTTTACATGGATGACGGTGGTGACGGCAACCTTTATTACAGCGAGAGGAAAGACTCTGTGTGGTCCAGGATCAAAAGCCCTGGCAAGTACATCAATTCAATATACTGGGAGTCTCATGGTTTTATCACTCCCGACGGAAAAACTCTTTACTTCTCAAGCAACAGGGCAGGCGGATCAGGCGAACTTGACATCTGGGTTTCACAAAAGAAAGATGACGGGACATGGGACCGCCCTGTGAACTGCGGTGATGTGATCAACACGGCCTTTAATGAGGATACACCTTTCTTTGATCCGGCCACCAATGCTCTTTTGTTCTCCTCCTCGGGTCATATCAGCATGGGAGGCTACGATATTTTCAGGTCAATTTACAGAAACGGAGGCTGGACTAATCCTGTCGGAATGCCTTTTGCATACAACACCACGGCTGAAAATATTTTCTTCATCCTTAATAACAATGCACCTGGATTTGTCACCAGCCTGTATAACGAGAAAGAAGGGTCAAGGAATATATATGCAATTGTAGCTGTCGATCCTGCCGATGAGATCACCACTGCCGAAGGCACAATCACCCTTAGTGACGGTATGGTGGTGGATCCTTCAAAAGCTGTAATTAAACTTAATGATGCCAGAAAAGGCGCATTCCTCAGATCAGTTCCCATTGCTGAAGGAGGGAAATTTAAATTCGATATAAAACCTGGAGATTATCAGGTTTTTGTAAGTCATCCCGGTTATAAGACCGATACTATCAACCTTAATCTGCCACTCTATTTCCTGAGCCACTACTTAGCGCTGAATTCTTCCCTCATTCCGATGAAAGTTTTTGAAGGAGCTTTCCTTGCAATCAAGAATATCCTGTTTGAATTCGACAGTTATGAACTTGATAACCAGGCCAGGTCTGGCCTGGAAGGTCTGAAATCTGTTCTGATCTCTCATCCGGAACTGCAAATTGAGGTTGCAGGGTATACTGATGCCAAAGGCAGCAGGGAATACAATATGAAGCTCGCAGATAAAAGAGCCCAGGAAGTAATTGATTATCTGATATCGTCAATAAACCCTGGATCCAGGTTTGTTAAAACGGCATTCGGAGAATCAAACTTTGCAGCCATAAACACAAATCCTGACGGTTCAGACAATCCCGAAGGAAGGAAATATAACAGACGGGTCACATTCGGAATAGTGGATCCGAAGACCGGCATTGTCCTCAGGCATGACACATACACCCCGGAGCACCTGAGACCGCCCTCAGCAATGAATTACAGCATTGTTCTTAAAAAATCAAAGGAGAAGATTGCTCCTGAATATTTCAACGAACTTGAGCTCAGCGGAATGTTGTTTGTACGATCGATCGAATCAGATTCTGTTTCAATTTATGCTCTCGGTGTATTCTATAACAGACCCGATGCTGTCAAATACCTGGGATATGTAAAAGAAGAAGGATTTACCGACGCTTACATTGTTAACCAGTATGATCTCACTGATGAAGCAAAATCCCTGGCAAAACGAAATCCCATTGTGAGTTTAGCCACCGGAAAAAGAGTTTATACAATCCAGCTTAAGGCTGCAAAAACTCCAATGAACATGGATCAGTTTAAGGCATTCAAAGACGTCAGGGAGATCCTTGGGGATGATGGCTATTACAGGTATGTACTTGGGGAATACAGCGACTTGACACAGGCACAGGAAGCTATTAAACCTGTTTATGAAGCAGGTTTCAAAGATGCATTTATCAGGGAGCTAAACGTGCTGACAACTGAATAATCATATAATATTGACTGTCAATGAAGTATGACAAAATCAGACTCAGGGCCCTGGAACCTGAAGATCTGGAATTGCTGTATGACTGGGAGAATAACAGTACTTACTGGACGATAAGCAATACAGTAACACCTTTCTCAAAATATACTCTTAAGAGATATATGGAAAACTCTCACAAGAGCATTTATGAAACAGGTCAGCTGAGGTTAATGATCGAAATTATTTCAGACAAGAAAACAATCGGTACCATTGATGTCTTTGATTTTGATCCTTTTCATAAAAGGGCAGGACTTGGAATACTTGTCGCTGATGAAGATCAGCGGAGAAAAGGATATGCTTCCATGGCGCTGAAATGTCTTATAGAATATTGCTTTAAAACACTTCAGCTGCACCAGCTCTATTGTAACATCCTGTCAAATAATTGCGAGAGTATGGACCTGTTCAGGAAACAGGGCTTCGTTCAGGCAGGAATTAAAAAGGAATGGGTCAAAACATCAAACGGTTACCTGGATGAATATATGTTTCAGCTGATAAATGATAACAAAACCTGATACTAAAAGTTATTCTTCAGCCCGCGCTCTCCTATCCCGGTACTCTCCCTTAAAATAGTTGATCCCGATTTTATCATATCTCTTTTTCAGAACCTCAAAACGGGCAAGAAAATCCTCAAAATCCTTTAGCCTGTCAGGAACCCAGCCAATTTCTGCAATGGCAAACATTCTCGGGTAGGCCATATACTCCATCTGCCCGGGAGTGCTCAGGTATTCCGACCACAAATTACCCTGAACTCCAAGAATATGCTTCTGTTCTTCAGGGGAAAGCTCATCTGGCATAGGATTGTATGAATAAACCCTTTCAAGGGGCAGATAGCCTCCAATTGCAAGAGGTTGTCCTTCCGGCTCGCATTGGTAATAATCGAGATATACGTATGTGTAGGGAGTCATGATCACATCATGTTTTTGTCTGGCTGCTGCAATGCCTCCTGTGGTTCCGCGCCACGACATTACCGTTGCCTCCGGTGCCAGTCCGCCCTCAAGTATTTCATCCCAGCCTATTATCCTGCGTCCTTTTGAAAGAACAAACTTTTCAATCCTCTGGATAAAATAGCTCTGAAGCTCATGTTCATCCTTCAATCCTTCTTCCTTCATCCTTTTCTGGCAGAGAGGACATTTCTCCCAGCGGGTCTTAGGACATTCGTCCCCTCCTATATGAATATATTCCGAAGGAAAGAGTTCAATAACTTCTGCAATGACGTCCTGGAGGAAATTGAATGTTTCTTCTTTTCCTGTGCAGTAGACATCATCAAAGACACCCCATCTGGTTTGTACCCCGAAAGGCCCTTTTGTACATGCCAGTCCGGGATATGATGCCAGCGCTGCCATAGCATGTCCGGGCATCTCAATCTCGGGTATTACCGTTATAAATTTTGATGCGGCATATGCAACAATCTCCTTCACCTCATCCTGGGTATAAAATCCTCCATAGGGCTTTCCGTCATATGTGAACGGTTTTTTGCCGCCATGTCCTACAAGGGTTTCCTTGCGGAATGCTCCGGTTTCAGTAAGATTCGGGTATTTCTTTATTTCGATCCTCCAGCCCTGATCTTCAGTAAGATGCCAATGAAAAGTATTCATCTTGTGGAGAGCGATCATATCAATATATCTTTTTATATATGCTACCGGGAACATATGACGTCCGACATCGAGATGCATGCCCCTGTAACCGAATCTTGGTTCATCTTTTATTTCACAGGCAGGGACAGAAAGTACCAGTCCCTCGATAATCGATGAGCTTTCCACTTCAGCAGGCATCAGCTGCCTGATGGTCTGAACTGCATAAAACAGTCCGACAGCAGATTTTGCCCTGACCACAATCTTTTTAGGCGTCACTGTCAACTCATATCCTTCATCATTATTAATTGCAGAATCAAGGGTCATAAAAACCGAACCTTTTACGGGCTTGCTCCCTTCCTCAACTGACAGGTCAATTCCTGTTGGATTTCTGACAAAATTAGCCAGACAATCAGCAGCAAGCCTGGTCTCATTATCAAGAACCGAAAGGATGATTTTGCTTTTCTCAGAAAAAATAAAATCTCCATTCATCTCAGTAATGGAAACGGGCGCCGGAATAATGGCAAGAGCTTTTCCGGTAACCGGTGCAGTTCCGGTTTTACAGCCTCCAATCATTATTATGATTCCCATAATGAAATGAAGTGTCTTTTTCATGAATATCTGTTTTTGTAAGAATCCTTTAAAGTTAATAAACATTTTCATGATCCTGCTATTTTAATCCTGACGCAAGAAGACCACATGCGGCTGAAATATCAGCTCCCCGGGATTTCCTTATTGATGCTGATATTCCTGATATTACCAGTTCATGCTTGAAAGACAACATTTTGTCATCTGAAGAAGAAGCGTTCGGATCATCTTTGACCGGATGGTAAGGCATCAGGTTGACCCTTATCCCTGATCTTCCCAGAAATTTTTTTAATCCTTCCAGATGTCTGCCGGTATCATTAACATCTTTTATCATCACATACGCAACACTGAATCTTCTTTTCTTCTTTACAGGAAAATCCTTCATGATCCTGATTATCTCATGGACCGGGTACGCGGATTCAGCCGGTATAACGCGGATCCTTTCCTGTTTAAAAGGAGAATAGAGGCTTATAGCAAGGTTGCATGCTGATTTGTTCAGGAATTCGATAATCCCCGGAGTGATCCCGACCGATGAAATTGTTATATTGCGGGGACTTAATGCCATTCCCCATTCAGCTGTCATTATTGTGCATGCTTTAAGGACATTTTCGAGGTTATCCATTGGTTCCCCCATACCCATAAAAACAACACGGGTCACTTTACCGGCGTCAGGTATGCTGATGACCTGGTTTATAATATCTCCGGCAGAGAGATTGCCATGAAAACCATATTTTCCGGTAACACAAAACGGGCATCCCATCCTGCATCCGGATTGTGTTGATACACAGACCGTTCTTCTTTTAACATCGGGTATATAAACTGATTCAAATTTCTTCCCTTCAGGAGAAATAAAAAGATATTTTATTGTCTTATCGGCCGATATTTCTGATCCTGCAGGACTGTAAAACCCGGTTATAGCGGCACGATCCAGATATGCCTTCAGGTGATTTGATATACTACCGAATCGTGAAATATCAGCAATACGTTTTCTGTACATGCTTCTGGCCACGGAAACAGCATGATCGCAACTATATCCTTCAGCCTGTATCAGTCCGAATATCTCATCAACTGTAAGTCCGCAGAGGTTCTTTTTAATCATAATCTTAAGGTGAATGCAAAATTAATCCGATTATCAATATCTTAGTGATTGATTTGCCTGTCAGTACAATTTTAAGTTGAGATGCAAAATTGGGATTCTCTTTATATTTATTATATCTCAGGAACCGGTAATGCGCGTTTATCATCGCAATGGATTGCAGAAGAAGCCGGGAAGAGAGGTCTTAAAGCTGTTGTACAGCAGATTGACCGGCTGGAAAACATTATGATGCCATCCGTCGATGACAAACCTCTGATAGGCTTTGTTTTCCCGACACACGGATTCAATGCGGCTCCGATAATGCTGAAGTTCATTGCAGGTTTCCCTCCGCGCCTTAGCAAAAACGTATTTCTCCTTAATACCAGGGGGTGCCTGAAGCTTTATAAGATCTTCGTGCCTGGATTAAGCGGACTGGCCCTGATATTGCCTGCATTCATCCTGTGGCTGAAAGGTTATAAGTGCATTGGATACAGATCCATTGATATGCCATCCAATTGGATCCCTCTTCATCCGGGACTTAAAACGAAAGTAATCGAATCAATTATTGCAAAGTGTGAACCGATCCTAAGAAAATATGCAAATAAGTTATTATCAGGGAAAATGGTCTGGAGAGGACTTTACAGTTTACCGGTCGATCTCCTGGTCAGTCCAATTGCAGTAGCATATTACATCGGAGGAAGATTTTTTCTCTCAAAAACATTCATTGCAAATAATAAGTGCAACAACTGCGGGATATGCATTAAGGAGTGCCCGACATCCTCAATCAGGCTTGTCAGTAACAGGCCTTACTGGAAACTTACCTGTGAAAGCTGCATGAGATGCCTTAACCATTGTCCGGAAAAAGCAATTGAAGCTGCTCACGGCATGGCGACAGCTTTTATGATAATCATGAGTGCAGTAAATACCTGGCTGATAGTGTTTATGGTAGAGTCCTTAAACATTGAATCGGAAGCTTTGTGGTGGAAGATACTTACACAATTCATTTCAATAGCAGTAATGGTTGCAGTAGCTGCATTCTTATATCTAATAATGCACTATGCCATGGGATTCAAACCGGTAAATTATCTTGTCAGGTTCACATCTCTCACAACATTGCCTTTCTGGAGAAGATATAAATATCTCAAGGAGAAAGGAGAAAGAATAAACAATAGTAATCCAGTGAAAAAAATTCAAAACTAAAATAAAATGAACCGGATAACCATTTTACTAGTGTTTCCTCTTCTTTTGATTGCCTGTGGTAGCAGGGATAAAGGAAAGAATGATAAAAACTTAAAAACCATGATTACAGACAGCACGAAACAATACGGTTTTAACAGGGATTTTCTGAAAAAGTATGTAAATGTTATTGAACTGAAAACCGGACAATCCGCAATTTCTCTTATCCCGGCATGGCAGGGAAGAGTAATGACAAGTACCTCTGAGGGTGATCGGGGCTTCAGCTTCGGATGGATCAACCTTGACCTTATAGCCTCAGGAAAGATCCAGCCGCACATTAACGCATTCGGCGGAGAGGAGAGATTATGGCTCGGTCCGGAAGGAGGACAGTTTTCCCTATTTTTCAAAAAGGGATCTTCATTTATTTACAATGACTGGCAAACTCCTGCTTTCATGGATACTGCTCCATTTGAGGTTGTCAGCCAGACAGATTCTTCAGCATTGTTCGCCTGTGATGTTGAAACAGAAAATTACAGCGGGGCCCAGTTTAACTTCAGGCTTGAGAGAAACGTCGTGATTCTTCCTGTCACAGAAATAAGAAAACAGACAGGAATTGATGCAACCGGGTTGAACAGTGTTGCTTACAGATCGGATAATAAAATTATCAATACAGGAAATAATGAATGGCTCAGGGAAACAGGACTTATTTCAATCTGGATGCTTGGAATGTTCAATCCATCACCTGCCGTTATTGTTGTTATACCATTTAAACCCGGTGATGAAAATATTATAGGACCTTTGGTCAATGATAATTATTTCGGGAAAATATCAGGCGACCGGTTAAAGGTTACCGGAAATAATATTTATTTCAGAGCCGACGGGAAGAGCAGGGGGAAAATCGGGCTCCCTCCTCTGAGGGCTACGGGAACCATGGGCAGTTTTGATTCTGATAACAATATTCTTACTCTGCTTATCTGCAGGATGCCTGAAGGTAAAACCGAATATGTCAATTCATCATGGCAGATACAGGATAATCCTTTCTCCGGGGATGCGCTCAACTCATATAATGACGGCCCGCTTGAAGATGGATCCCAGATGGGTCCGTTTTACGAACTGGAGACCTCCTCCCCTGCTGCAGTCTTAAAGCCGGGAGAATACCTCACGCATGTTCAGTTTACAATGCACCTTACCGGAGACAGACAGGATCTTAATAGAATAGCCTTAAGTGTCCTCGGCGTTTCCCTTGAGGAAGTTGAGAATTCGCTTAATCACTGAGGCATCAATCCCTTGTTCCTGAGCAGCGGTTCAATCACTGGTTCACGGCCCCGAAAATTGATATACATCTGCATGGCATCCATAATGCCGTTCTTCGCCAGGATGTTCGTCCTGTAAGATTCTGCAGTGGCCTTATCGAATATCCCTTTTTCCTTAAATGCCTCAAACGCATCGTTATCAAGGACTGCGGCCCACGTATAGCTGTAGTAGCCTGAATCATAACCATCCATGATATGAGCGAAGTAAGTGCTTCGGTAACGGGATATAATTTCCGGGATCAGTCCTATTTTTGAGAGATATTCCTTTTCAAATTTTTGAACATCAATAATTGCCGGTGCTTCAAGGGTATGAAATGCCATATCGAGCATTGATGCTGCAAGTACCTCAACATTATCAAATCCCTGGTTAAAATAGCTGCTGTTCTTGATTTTCTTTACAAGTGAAGCAGGTATGACCTCACCTGTCTTATAATGCCGGGCATATATGTTCAGCAATTCGGGTTCAGTAGCCCAGTGCTCCATAAGCTGGGAAGGAAGCTCCACAAAGTCCCACGCTATGAAAGTCTGGTTATAGTTGTTCCTGTTAAAAAGGGCATCCAGCGCATGACCGAATTCATGAAAAAGTGTTGAGATCTCTTCCATACTCAGCAGAGATGGAACCTCTTCGCTCTGCGGCGTAAAATTAAAGACCGTTGTTGCAATCGGGGTAATAGTCTTGCCATCCAGTACATGATGATTCCGATAAGTAACGCACCATGCTCCCTGCCGTTTGCTTTCCCTCGGGAAGAAATCCATAAAAAGCACGCCTAAATGGGAGCCGTCAACATCCTTAACCTCAAATGCCTGAGCATCGGGATGAGGTAAAGGACAATCTGTCAGTGGATTAAAGGTTATCCCGAAAAGCTTATTGGCGCAAGTAAAGACTCCTTCGCGGACATTCTCAAGCTTGAAGTACGGTCTTAGCTCGGCATCATTAAGATCATATTTCTGCTTCCTGAGCTTCTCTGCATAGTACCACCAGTCGGAAGGTTCAAGAGCAAATTTACCTCTCTCCTTATTGATAATTTCCTGCATCTCCTTTAGTTCATTTTTTGCAACAGGGATTGCTTTCTCCCAGAGGTTATTAAGAAGATTAAACACATTCTCAGGATTCTTGGCCATTCTTGGTTCAAGAACTATATGGGAATGAGTCTTATATCCAAGCAGTTTTGCCCTTTTTGCTCTCAGTTTCACAATGTCTGCAAGTAACTTGTTGTTATCAAATTCATTCCCGTTATTGCCCCGGCTAATATAGGCATTGTAAATAGTGCGTCGAAGGTCACGGTTTTCAGAATAGGTGATAAAGGGAAAAATACTTGGCCGCTGTGTTGTGAAAGCCCACTTTCCTTCTTGCCCGGCTGCTTTTGCAACGTCTGCAGCTGCCGAAATAACCGATTCGGGTAACCCGGCAAGTCCGGTACTGTCAACATATAATTTGTAGTTGTTTGTTTCATCGAGGACATTCTGGCTGAATTTCACTGTAAGGACAGAAAGCTCCTGATTGATCTTTTTCAATGTATCCTGATCCTGTTTGTTAAGATTTGCACCGTTCCTGATAAATCCCTTATAAAGATTTTCAAGGATGAACTGCTGTTCGGCATCAAGGTTATATTTTGCCTGATTATCATAAACATATTTAACTTTTTTGAAGAGATCAGGATTTAGTCTTATTTCATCATTATACGCTGCAAGTTTCGGAGAGATTTCCACCTCAATGGTTTGAAGCGAATCATTTGTGTTTGCATTAGCCTGACCATAGAAAACTGATGAGACTGTTGTAAGAAGGTCACCGGTTTTATCCAGGGCTTCAATAGTGTTTACGAATGTCGGCTCTTCCTTGTTTTTTATGATTTTCTCAATCTCTTTTCTTCCATCTGCCATTCCCTTTTCAAAAGCCGGCATATAGTGCCTGGCCATTATTTTTTCAAAAGGAGGAATATTGAAAGGAGTATTGAACTCGCTGAAGAACGGGTTGGATTTATCAACCGCAGGTTCATTTTTGCATGAAGGTAATACCATTACGAATAAAGCTGTGATAATGAATAATTTAATAAACTTTTTCACGGTCAATGATTTTTAGTTGGAAACAGGTAAGCTGATTTTTTTTGCTAAGGTAAAATTTTCTCTAAAATTTCTGTCTATAAAAGAAATTTTAAGTACATTAGTGTGTGCTAAATTTTAATTGGAATAAATATTTATCAAAATGAAATGTTCGCTGCTTTCAATCAGGTTGGCTGTCTCCATTATTTTATCATGTATTGTGCCGGATCTGCCCGGACAGCCAGTAGTATTTACTGAAGACTTCTCAGGTTTTACCACAGGTACTCATTCCAGTCCGTCCACGTATGACGTTTCCGGGGTTCTCGATACTAAAACCGGGATTGCGGGATGGACAGGATTCAAGGTCTATTCTGCAGGGGGAGAAATCAAGCTCGGGACTTCGAATATACCAGGATGGATTGAGACTCCTTTAACTGATCTGTCAGGATTTGAAGGAGATCTTTTTGTAAAATTTGATATTTCAGGGTGGCCGGATGATGCCGTAATTGTCCAGGTTTCCATAAATGGTTCTCCGCTTGGTGATTCTCTTACACCCACAAATGAATTTCAGACAATTGAATTGCCGCTTACCGATGGTGTAATCTCAGGTAAAATAAAATTTGAATCCCTGTCAAAGAGGTTCTTTCTGGATAATATTCAGATTGTCGCCCAAAATGCCACCCTTTTTCCCGATCGTGATCTGCAGCCAGCCGGGGTAAAAGTGTATCCAAATCCTGCCGGTGACATAATCCACATAGACAACCTGTTGGCATACAATAGACTAGAAATTTCAGACCTGAATGGAATGATACTGCAGGCAATTGACCTTCCAGGGGTAGATAAAGTGGAAGTTTCTATGGCCGGATTGCCTCCAGGTTTATACATCATGAAATTTGTTTCAGTCAGAGGCACTTTTACGACAAGGTTTATTAAATATCAATAGACAATGAATTAAAAACCACCTCTTTTTCCCTTTAGTCTGTTATTCTTTAAAGAAAATTAGCCAAATTTGCGGATTCGGAGAGGAGAGATGGCAGAGTGGTCGAATGCGGCGGTCTCGAAAACCGTTGTCCTGCTTTAGCGGGACCGGGGGTTCGAATCCCCCTCTCTCCGCAACGGCAAATTACTCCCACGGCAAGCCGTGGGATTTTTGTTTTTGGAACTTTCCAAACATGGTTTGAGAAAGTTCCAAAAACAAAAAGACCAAATGAGTGAAACGAATTGGGAGTAATTTGGAGTTGCTAGGTAATCCTAAAGGGATCACCGAAGGTAATCCCCTTCTACAGCAATATCCCTGCCAGCGACGCAGAGATGTAAGATGCCATTGTCCCGCAGATCATTGCTTTAAATCCCAGTCTGGCCAAATCAGCTTTACGGTTTGGGGCCATCGTCCCTATCCCTCCGAGCTGAATTGCAATTGAACTGAAATTGGCGAAACCGCATAGTGCAAAACTCGCTATTACAATTGATTTCGCACTTAAAGCACCCTGTGCTATCATCGGCGACAGGTCGGTGTAGGCAACAAACTCATTGATAACCATTTTGGTCCCCATTAAGGATCCCACTTCGAATGATTCTGACGGGGGTACACCCATTACAATTGCAAAAAGTGAGAAGAAAGCTCCAAATACATCCTTCAGTCCAAGGTTGTCAACATCCAGGCCGATAAAATCCAGGGATAAGCCTGTCCATGACAGGAAAAGACCGAAATATCCGAGGAGCGCGTCAACAAGGGCAACGAGGGCGATGACACCAATAAGCATTGCAATCACGTTAATGGAGATCTTCATTCCGTCGGATGCTCCGTGAGAGATAGCATCCATGATATTAGAATGTTCTTTCTTAACCTCAAGCGAAACTTTCCCTTTGGTTTCTGAAACTTCGGTTTCAGGATAGACGATCTTGGAAATTACCAGGGCGCCTGGTGCTGCCATAAGGCTTGCTGCCAGAAGGTAAGAAGCCGGTACTCCCATTGAGATATATACTGCCATTACTCCCCCTGCAATACAAGCCATGCTTCCGGTCATTGAAGCGAGGAGTTCCGACTTTGTCATTCCTGAAAGATATGGACGTATCATTATCTGAGCCTCAACCTGACCAACGAAAGCGCTCGCGACGTTTGAGAGAGCTTCGCTGCCGCTAACCCTCATAGCCCAGTGAACAAACCTGGCCAGAAGCGCGACAATTCTTTGCATCAGTCCTATATGGTAAGCCATAGCTACGAGAACGCATACAAAAATGATAGTTGGTATAAGTATGAACAGAAAAATACCGCTCTGAACCATTCCTTCCGGTAGAATCTTCGATACTTTTGTCAGGTCGCCAAATATGAATAATCCCCCCTCCTGCGAGAAATCAAGCAGTTTATTTATTGCTTTTCCCAGCCAGTAGAAGATATCCTGTCCAATGGGTACTTTCAGGATAAATAATGCCAGTGCCAGTTGCAGGAGAAGACCTGTTATCACAAGCCGGAAGTTTATTGCTTTCCGGTTGTTCGACCATAAATATGCCAGCCCCAGAATTACGATTATTCCGATAATACCAGTAAATCTTGCCATTGAAATTCCGGTTAAAAGAATAAGGTCATAAACTTACCTTTTTTTTTTAAAGTAGGTATGAATCCTTGTAAAAGATTTTAACCTATATGTAAACAGCTGCCTGTCCTTGTTCAGGGAGAGCCCTGTAGATGATCTTTGCATCGGTGCGCGGGATACTGAGTTTAATAAACGGCTGATAATCAGGCACCCTGAAGGTAATAACCTTTAAAAATGTATTGACTGCATTCCGTAATCTGTACCGCATATCGAATATTAAAAGCCGTATCCCGTCACCCAATCTTAATTTCTCCTCCTGGTAAATACAAAGTCTGGTTCCATTGTCCGTTTCCATGATGAAGTTCACCGGTTCATAATCTGCTGTATCGGGAATAATATCAGGTTCGTATTCGGAGGTATCTTTAGGTGCCATCTTGATCATCAGGGGTTCCTTTTTAATAGACGCAAAATTCTTGCTGATTGTTAAAGGACTGGAAAGCATTGACAGAATGATATAGTTGTTTTCTCCCTTAAATATCTTGCTGATATTCATCTTTTTAATATCTGCTTTATGAACAACTACGCCGCTTATCTCAAGATTAACAGTACTATCAGGCATGTTGACAGTTAGATAAATTGAATCGGTCTCAGCCATAGCAACCCTTGACTGAAGGAATGATTTCTCCTTTAATAAAGCAAGGTATGTCGAATCAGCAAATATCCTCTCGTCAACAGGATTTTTCTCATCCTGTTTGTAACCATATTCACTTTTTATTGCCTGATATTTTTTTGCCGGTGCGAGCAATGTCATGATGGAATAATAAATAAGGAAACACAGCACAATAATGATCCATACAATTATTTTGTATTTCCTTTCTGATGATGTATATATTTTTTCCGTTTCCATATCTGTAATCATTCGGATCAGAATATATATACTTTGGAACCTATGCTGAGGGTGTTAAAGATAGCCTTGAGATCTTCGTCATTCAGGCGAACACATCCATGAGTGACAGGCATGCCCAGAAACCGTTTGTAAATTGTCCCGTGGATCAGGTAACCATCACCAAGAGCAAGTGCATAATCTCCAAGGACCCCGTATTCATATCTCGAATAATCGTCCTGAGGAGGTATAGGCAATCCTTCTTCAACGAACGCCCAGTCAGGTCTTCGCCATGAAGGATTTATGGTTTTGCCCTGTATCCAGAATTTACCTTTTGGAGTTTTGAATATCCAGCTTCTTCCTTCTTCTGTTTTCAGCAATTTATAACTGCCGGTGCTGCAGTGTCCTTCCCTTACAAGCTTTTTATTCCTGTAAAGATAAAAGAGGTTATCAGTTGTATTGATCACAAGATACGATTGACCTGATGTATAGCTGTTATACTTCCTCGAAAGACGCTGAACATCCCTTTTTATCTGGGCGATCTTTCTTATATAAACTTTATCCTTCTTAAATTCATCTGAATTTGTTATGATCGCTTTTGCCGCCGATGGGATTTCCTGCATTGCCGGGATTCCATAAATGAAAAAAACCAATATTGAAACAATGATTATAATAACCAGGAGTTCATTTAATAATTTGCGCAGAGTTCCAACAAGCTTCTCATTACCAATAATCTTATTGTATAATGAATTGCCGTCGCTGATGAGTTCTTCTTTCTCATTCAGATTCTTGTCAACCGGCATCTGTTCTTTGCCAGGCTGTGATCCCTCATCCGGTATTATAACATCTCCCATTGAGGCAATTTTATCTGTTAAGGACATATTTAAGGTTATTCATCGATCCTACTATGGTGACAGGAGTGCCTTCCCTGACATACTTGAAAATACTATCCATTTCCCTGTCTTTAAGAGCAATGCATCCTGCTGTCCAGTCGGCACCTCTTCCCCCGTTTCCATGAATTTCAATCATATCCCCAATCTTGGCCGATGGAGCTAAAGAACCTCTTTCTATTTCCGCCATGAATTTCATCGTGTCTTCCCCATTAGGATAGTCCAGCAGAAGGGCCTTATAATATGTGGTGCTGTCGCTTTCAAATTTTTTGGTTATTTTATACATACCCTCCGGAGTTGCTTTATCACCACGGCGTCTTTTATCGCCTACCCAGTTTTTACCCAGCTCCGCAGTGAATTCGGTAATTTTTGTCCCGTCAAGATAAACAAAAAACTTATGTGAAAACTTATCAACGATTATTGAGTAATCGTGATTTTCCTTTGACAGGGCGATAGTGCTGTCAATCCATATTTTCCACTGCGGGTATGATTTAAAATAGCTCCTGAGGTGCGCATTGGCATATTCATATGAAGATTCAAGGAGAGTTTTTGACTCAGAAATCTTCCTCTCTGCCTGGAGGTAATCTTTGCCATTAAAGGCCGTTTCAGATTCCCTGATCAGCATTTTTCCGATAGAAATTTTATTCCGCACTTCGGCCGTAAGAGGATAGGTGGGGAAAATTTTATTGATTTCTTTCATAAGATCATTAAGATCTTCCATCTGCTGTTTAAGGCTGACTCTAAGGTTGGATGTATTGTTTAATGAACTCTCGGAAGCCTGTATTGCTTTTTTTGAAGACAATTCAGCCAGAGCGGTTACTTTGCTGTAATTCCTTTTGTAGATGAATTGTTTGTTTTCGCGCCTCCAGTCGGCCATTGCCGAATCGTAACAGCTTACGGCATCGCTGAATAGCTCGTTTGAATAAGTTTCAGCCCTGTTTTTACGGGCTAAGGAAATAGCTTCGCGGGCATTCTTCATTTCACTCACCGGAGGAGAAGGGACAGGATAAAAGAAAAGGAAAACCATCAGGGTAATAAAACCTGCAATTGCAGAAATAATCAAAATATGCCACCAGGGCTTTCCCATTAAAACTGATTTTAGTTGCCTAAAAAAAACCCCGGGGGAAAACCCGGGGATTTTTTTATTTCATAAACCTTAAGTTGGATTAGAATCTGATTCTGGCTTTTGTTAAAGCTTCTTTGATTTCAGCATTCAGACCATCAGCTTTTTCTTTTGCAGCCTTGATTTTGTTAAGTGCATCCATGAAGGCACCTTTATCGTACAGACCCTGAGCTTCAGCAACTGCAGCATCTACGTTTGAAAGGTCGGCTTTAATCTGCTCAATAACAGCAGCACCCTCTTTCCCTCTCGGGAGTTTCGGGACAAGCTTACCATTCTCAGTAACAACTGTCTTAATATCATTCAGAAGAGTTTCAGCTTCTTTCTTAACTTCTTCTTTCTTGGCAGCTACATTGGCAACAACCTGGTTTGCCTGAGCTAAAGTAGCAGCAAGTTTTTCTTTTGCCGGGCCAAATTTCTTGAATAACTTTCCTTCCTGGGCTGTAATGTCAGCCATGATAGCATTCATAGAATCCTGTACTGCTGAGAATTCAGCAGGTAAATAAACATTTGCTTCTGCAGTCTTAGCTGCTTCAATAGCAGCATTGGTTGCATCAATTTCAACCTGCGGTTTTTTACCGCAACTGGACATAACAGCGACCATTGCGATAGCTGCCAATCCCATTAAAATTTTACTTTTCATTTCATGAATTTTTAATACTTTGTTTATTTAAAACTTCCGATTTATTTAAAATTAATCGTTTTAGTTTAAATTTTTACCGTGCAAAGATACTATAATTTAGCGATATAGTAACAAAGAAATGAAAAATATTTTTTGTTTATAGAGACTCATATATAAGTTCAATGATCCGGTGTATGCTTCTTTACTTTAAGATTCCTTTCATCAATGAATAAAATCCTACACGGTAATTTGTCCATGATGTATGAATAAATCAATGATAATCAGACAAGATATTCCAGTAAAAATTATCTATTCCACTATTGAAAATCCTGCCTTTTTTGTATCGCGGGAGTTTGTACCTATAAAAAGTTCAAAATCACCTGGATCGAAGGCATAGCTCATATCCTGATGGTAATATGAAAGCTTATCAGGATAAATTGTGAAAGTCACTGTAATGGTTTCGCCCTTCTTAATATTTACCTTTTTAAATCCTTTCAGCTCCTTAACAGGGCGGGTGACATTGCCTACCAGATCGCGGATATATAACTGCACAATTTCTTCACCATCCCTTTCGCCTGTATTGGTTATATTAACAGCAGCAACGATCTGCTCATTATCCTGAAATGAATCCTTGTTCAGCTTGATATCCGAATAGCTGAATGTTGTATAACTTAATCCATAGCCAAAGGGATAAAGAGGAGCATTCGGACTATCGAGATAATTTGATTTGAATTTCTCATAAGGATTTTGTGGATTAATTGGCCGCCCGGTGTTTTTAGAATTATAAAATATGGGAATCTGTCCTGCATTTAACGGGAAGGTCATTGTAAGCTTCCCTGATGGATTAACATCGCCGAAAAGAACATCTGCAATACCATTTCCAGCTTGAGTGCCCCCGAACCATGTTTCAAGAATTGCCGGAGCCATTTTGTCAAGTTCGGGAATCGCCAGTGGCCTTCCGTTGAACAGAACAACTGCAACAGGTTTCCCGGTTTTAATTATCGCCTCAGCCAGCTTCATCTGAACACCTGGCAGGGAAATGTTAGTACGGCTCGCCGATTCTCCGCTCATCATGCTGTTCTCACCAAGGGCAAGAATCACGAAATCGGCTTTTTTGGCGGCAGAAACTGCCTGGGAGATACCGCTAAGGTCATTATCATTTATATTGCATCCTTTTGCTGTTAAAACATCAACAGAACTTCCTGCCGTATTTTTGATGCCTTCGAGCAGGGTAACACATTTTTCCCACTGTCCGGCTGCAGACCAGAAACCAAGCATATCAGCCTTCGAATCTGCAAGCGGTCCTATTACAGCAATGGATTTTATATTTTTACTGACTGGAAGAGTATTATTTTCATTCTTAAGCAGGACACATGATTTTGCAGCAACCTCCCTGGCAAACGCCAGGTGTTCCGGTGTCATTATTTCTTCAGCTTCCCTTTTTTTATCACAGTATTTATAAGGATCATCGAACAATCCGAGCACATATTTGGCTACGAGGATCCTTTTGACGGCATTATCCAGTGTTTCTTCACTCACTTTACCTGATTTTACAAGATCAGAAAGCTGTGTAAGAAACGCACTCCCCTGCATATCCATATCGACTCCCGCATTGATAGAAAGTTCAGATGCTTCCGAAATATCAGCAGCTACCCCATGAGGAACCAGTTCATTGATTGAACTGTAGTCTGTAACAATAAATCCTTGGAATTTCCACTCGTCCCGGAGCAGGTCAGTGAGCAGCCATCTGTTAGAGGTTGAAGGTACTCCTGCTATTTCATTGAAGGAAGTCATGACAGTTGCTACGCCTGCATCTACAGCTGCCTTATAAACAGGGAGATACCATTCATACAGTGATCTGTCCGACATATCAACTACATGGTAATCACGGCCGCCCTGTGGTGCTCCATAGGCTGCAAAATGCTTTACACAGGCAAGTACTGTATTATTATCGGACAAGGAAGATCCCTGGAATCCTTTTACTCTTGCTGCGGCAATCAGTCCGCCAAGCCAGGTATCTTCACCTGCTCCTTCCATTACCCTGCCCCACCTGGGATCACGGGCAAGATCAACCATGGGAGCAAATACCCAGTTTAGTCCCTCGGCCGTAGCTTCAATGGCCGCAATGCGTTCTGCTTTTTCAATCAGCAGGGTATCCCACGTGGCAGCCTGCCCCAGCGGTATGGGGAAGATTGTCCTGTGCCCGTGAATAACATCATAGCCAAAAATCAAAGGGATATGCAACCTGGTCTCCTCCACAGCGATCTTTTGAAGTTTCCTTACATAATCGACGGTATAAGCATTAAATAGAGAACCTGCCTTGCCCTGTCTTATAAGTTCGATATAATCATCACGCATGGTCGGACCCGTTACTGACCAGTCGCTCGTGAACAGGGACACCTGACCTATTTTCTCATCAAGAGTCATCAGCCTGATAATTGAATCAGCCTTATTTTCATAAACAGATAATACGTTGCCCGGCTTGTTGTTACACCCATAAAAGAAGGGAACAGCAACAAGAAAAAGAACCAGGGAGAATCTCGTACTTTTCATAGATTTATTATTTAGAATTAATAATATTTAAAGTTATTGTTAATCGTGACCAAAAGCAAAACCAACCAGGAGTAGCAGCTGTCAGAATACGTGGACTACTCTGATTTAATTACCGTACTTTTTACACCTGTACCGTTTTCATTGATCGCTTCAATAGCAAAATAGTAAGGTTTTTCCTTATCCATGGTTTTCAGCCAGTATTCATTGGAATTGTAAACCATGATGCAGTTATAAAGCTTATCAGGATCAGTTCCGATATAAATATTATATCCATATGCATTATCAACCCTGTTCCATTTGATCCAGGCGCTGCGTTTGTCCTTTTCAGTCCGTAATACCATAAATCCTCTGACAGAAGGAGGTTTTCCCCCCGTACCCTTCCCAAAGATCCGGAATCCGCTGATACTGAATTTGCCCGTTGGCATATGGAAATTCACCAGTTTCAGATATCGTGTCTGCACAGGAGAAGTTAATTCTACATAATCATGAGGTACGTCGTTCTTATTTGTACTTTTATCAACCAGAATATTCCACTTTTTCCCGTCTTTTGATTCGAGGATCCTGTACTGATGATAAGCTCCCATTGATTTTCCAAGAAATTCAGCATCCTGGTCGGCATAGTTAATCTGGACTGCCATCACTGTTGAAACGGATCCCAGGTCCGATTGTATCCACTCGCCTGCATTTCCGGACTCGGCACACCAATAGGTTTTAATATCCTCATCCACTGCAAAGTTTGCATTATAACTGCCATAAGTAGATGAGACCAGAACAGGTTTGTTATAATTCAGCAGCATCCACCCGGTAAACCGGCTCTTGAGGTGGTCTTCAGGTCCGTCAGGAAGATATGTTGGGTAATCCCCGAAAGCCTGGTTGCAATACATTATGCCATCTTTATCAACACCGGCAGGCCAGAAGCCGATTCTTCGCTCAAAATTATTCTTAACCGAGATTGCTATTGTGGAGATATGCCAGTAGTTATTCCAATTGTCCCGGAAAGTAGCACCATGTCCTGCACCCCGGGCAAATCCTCCCGGTTTATAACTGAAAGGCATCGACTGTGGGACAAACGGACCCAGAGGATTTTCACCGACGACAACACCGTCTGCATAACCGCTGAATTCTGTACCGGGGGCTCCATACTGAAGGTAATATCTGCCATTATGTTTTGTCATCCAGGAGCCCTCAATAAAGGGATCAAGAAATGTATCATCCATATACTCCCCGAAACGCTGCCATCCGTAGCGCCATGGTTCAAGCAGGTACATTTCTTTCCGGGTTCCGACAGGCTGTAATGTCTTCCTGTTGAGTTCGATACCATAAATTGGAAACCGGTTGCTGCTCCCGTTGTACATATAAAATCTTCCGTCATCATCAGTGAAAAAAGCAGGATCCCAGCCTCCTATATTAAATGAATCTATCAACGGTTTCCAGTCATTGTTTTTTGGATCGGTACTCATCCAGATAGTGAAGTTCCGTGTGTAGGTAGATCCAAAAACCAGCATTGTATCGCCGATGATCCCGACGGCCGGAGCACACAGCTCATCGTATCCTTCGTTCCACGGTCGCAGGAACTTCCGGGAAATGAAATTCCATTTAAACAGATCATTGCTCCACCAGTATCCCCACTGGTTCGTTGAAAAGAGATAATAATCACCTTTATAATTTACTATGACAGGATCGGCTGTTGCGCGGTGTTTCCCTCCATCAGTGAAATTGGGGATTGGTGTGTATCCATAGTCAATATTGACCGGATTGCAATAAGTTGTCTGTTTCTGGGCAAAAAGGGGAGTCAACAGACTCAGAAATGCAGAGAACAGCAAAACCAAATATCTCATCTTTCTCATTATCAAAATCATGGAAGTGTAAATAATTTTTGATTTTTTTAAAGGTAAAAAAAATTATTATTTGATCATTGACATTAGAAATGAAAGCAGCTATTACTGTAATAATTTTTATATTGCAATTATAAAACTATGTCATTCCTGAGAAAGATATTACCTCCTGATAACTGGAGAGTTCCGGTAATAATCATCACCGGCATTTTCACAGGTCTTGCATTGTATTCATTTTATATTTCCAAAGCACCTTCATATCTTGGCGATAAGCCTGAAACATGCGTGAACTGTCATATCATGGCACCTCAGTATGCTACATGGAATCACAGTTCTCACAGGGAAGGGACGAACTGCAATGATTGCCATGTACCGCATAATAATGTTTTCAACAAGTATTTCTTCAAGGCAAAGGATGGATTGCGTCATGCAACAATATTCACTCTCCGCAGGGAACCACAGGTGATCTTTATCAAAGAGGCAGGAAATCAAGCTGTTCATAAGAATTGCATCCGGTGCCACAAAGATCTTTTAACTGACAGCAGGCTGCTGAGTTATACCGATCAGACGCACCTGAACAGGATGGAAAGAAATTGCCTTGACTGTCACCGGGAGACTCCCCATGGCAGGGTCAACAGCCTTTCCAGCGTTCCGTATGCACGTGTACCTTTGCCTGAATCCATCGTCCCGGAATGGATCAAAAACATAATCAGAAAAAATTAATTATGATAACTATATCAATATGAGATCTTTACAGGATATAATAAGAGAAAGGCCATGGCTTGGATGGCTGCTTTTCGCTGCAACTGTGGTAATTGTGTTCCTACTTGGCCTGCTTGCTTCTTCAATTATTGAAAGACGGGCTGAAGCTGTTTTTGCATATACTCCGAAGATAACCTACTCCGATTTTGAATCACGGAATGAAAAATGGGGTGAGAACTTTCCCCGTGAATACAATACCTATATGAAAACCTCCGAAACAGATTTCCGCAGTAAATACGGAGGGAATGCCATGATTGATATGCTGGAAGAATCGCCTCGCCTTGTGATTCTTTGGGCTGGGTATCCTTTTGCGAAAGATTATAACCAGGGCCGGGGGCATTATTATGCCGTGGAAGATATCCGCAACACCCTGCGTACAGGCACTGTTCCGAGCCCGGTGGCAAATACGTGCTGGACATGTAAAAGTCCTGATGTGCCAAGAGTGATGAATGAGACCGGCGTGGCGGAATTCTACAGAGGCACATGGGATACCAGGGGAAGTGAAATTATTAATCCCATCGGCTGTGCCGACTGCCACGAGGCAAAGACGATGAACCTGAAGATCTCGCGTCCTGCACTGATAGAAGCATTTGAGTCAATGGGCAAGGATATCAAAAAAGTCTCGCACCAGGAAATGAGAACTCTTGTTTGCGCTCAGTGTCATGTTGAATATTATTTCAATAAGAAGAAGGTTGAGGGTGTTCAGTATCTTACTTTCCCATGGAAAGAAGGCCAAACAGTGGAAGATATGGAGAAGTATTATGATAATATTGAATTTTCGGACTGGACCCATGCATTGAGCAGAGCGCCTATGCTTAAAGCCCAGCATCCTGATTATGAAGTATTTCTGACCGGGGTGCATGCATCGAGAGGCGTCTCATGTGCTGACTGCCACATGTCGTTTATCAGCGAGGGAGGACAAAAATTTACAGATCATCATCTCCAGAGCCCTATTAATAATGTCACTAATTCTTGCCAGGTTTGTCACAGGGAGGATGCTGAAAAGCTTATCAATGATGTATATTCCAGGCAGGACAAGATAATGGAGAACAGGGTTATACTTGAAACACTGCTGGTCAGATGCCACATAGAAGCAAAGACCGCATGGGACAAGGGAGCTACTGAAGAGCAGATGAAAGGTCCTCTGAATGATATCCGCTGTGCCCAGTGGCGCTGGGATTTCGCGGCAGCAGGTCATGGGAATTCGTTTCACTCTCCTGTAGAGATCAGCAGGATCATTTCCGGGGGTATTGCCATTGCACAGGAGGCAAGGTTGAAATTAAGCCGTCTGCTGGCGTCGTTAGGATATAATGAAGAGATCCCCTACCCTGATATCGCAACAAAAGCAAAAGCGCAGGAATATATCGGACTTGATAT
>CAZLCF010000017.1:0-22249 GCA_964557905.1 uncultured Rikenellaceae bacterium
TTTTATATCTCATGGGGCTTTTCCCCAGACTGAGATCAAAGCAATAGTTTACCATGAATTCATGTGATCCGCTTGTGTTTTTCCTTATGTCCGACAGCGGAAAATCATAAGCATAACCAATCCGGATCCCGTTATAAAGCTCAAAGCCAACCATTCCTGTCAGAGCATCACCGGCTCTGTAAGAAACGCCTCCCCATACCTTTTTATTGTATCGTACCAGAGATGTTACATTAAACTGGATAACCTTGCCATCGCTGAATGCAAAAATTGAAGGCAAAAGCTCAAGCGACGGATTGGGCAGTTGAACGGTATACCCTCCTGTCAGGTAATAATGCCGGCTGATATAGCTGATGGCTGAAGAATTGTCTTTTGTGAATTTTATTTTAGGCTGGTTTATATGTGTAACGGAAACGGCGGCATAGTATTTATCGGCCTTATAGTATGCTCCGATTCCTGCATCAAATGCAATGACGCTTTCTTTGTTAACCGGGATCAAAGGATCTTCATTGGCCTGAGTGAACCCATCGCCGAACGGTATATTCCAGCTTGGTTCAAGAACTTTATTCATTATCCCGAGGTTTATTCCGATGCCCAGTTTTCCCATACCCAGATCCATCAGGTATGAATATGCTGCAGAAATATTTATATCCTTATCAAAACCGACATTATCACTTTCTATTAACAAGCCGATACCGCTTTTAATTTTGAAAGGTGAAACGGGTGCAGTGATATGAAAAACCGTAGTGGATGGGGCACCGTCAAAGCCAAGCCATTGCTGCCTGTTCAGAGCTGTTGCACAGATCATTCCTGAAGTCCCTGCAATGCCCGGATTGTATGTCATCGTATTGAACATGTAATGACTTGAAAGCGGATCCTGCTGTGACCAGATGGAACAGGGTATCAAGGTTAATAAAAGAAATGCAATATTTAGTTTTTTCATTTTTTCTCCGATAAATGCAATACACGTGAACAGAACCAGTAAAATAAATAAAAATATAAAACGTAAACAAATATACTTTTATTTATTTGGTGTTAAAAAAATATCGTTTTGATGAGTATGCCCTGGTGAAATGATGAATGGTCCCGTACAGATGATAAAACAACAAAAACCATAGAGCATTTATGATTTCAGCCTTTCATATCCCTGCACCCAGCGTTCAGGCACTTCGTTCCGGTTGGCTTTAAGGTAATCTTCATGTGAGCAGGCAATATACAGGTTCCTGTCATCCCCGGCAGGCAGTTCCATCCACCATCTGTCTGTGAGGTTGCTCTTCACAAAGATCAGGTCATCTTCAAGATCCGTTACCCTTACATGATATTTTATGAATCTTCCGGAATTGGTATTGCTTAAAACCGGAGTTTCATACTGCTTCTGTGAAAAGCCTTCGAGGAAAAACCACAATATCTGGGCAGCCAGACCGGTAGTCTGAGATCTTACATCAAGATCGGGATTTACATCAAACAGACCGAACACTTTCAGATTGTCGGAAATACCAGCATATCTTGCCAGGAGACAGATCTCTTCGCCATAAAAGCCATTGGGAGAAGGACTTATGGTTCCGGGAGCATCTGATTGCCGGACCGCGGAAATATCAAAAACGGCAACATGGGAATCCCTGAAAAAAGGTTCGGTAAGGTAGATAGCCTTCCTGACATCACCTATCCTGATAAGCTCCGACTTGCGCTTTAGAAACCTGTTAATCACCTGCTGGTCATTCAGGTATGTCTGGTACCCGATATTAATATAATGGTTAAAAGTACTTCTATGATTATGGATAAGATTATACAGGTAATTAAAAGAACCTGTCTCTTTACTTTCATTTATAAAATCAATTCTGGGATCAACAGCAATAAGAGAGTACTTTGTTTTAAGGCGTGTTAGAGCACCGTCAATTGCTGTTACCAGGGCACTGCTACCACCTATGATCACCGGGAAGATATCTTTGCCGATGAGCCAGCAGAGAATATCTGTCAGCCCTGCAACAGTATCATTGAAGGTAACTCCCTGCTTCATATTTCCGAGATCGATGATCTTTGATTTTCCGGGTATCCTGGCCAGTCTGTAAAGCTGTCCCCTTATGCTGTCGGGACCCTTCGTTGTCCCGGTTCCGGGGGAATTTCGCCCCTCGGGAACCCCGAATAACGCGATTTTATATTTACTGATGTCTTTAACCGGTATGTTTTCGGTATGGACGAATATATTGTGGGGGAAACCTGCCTGTCCGGCCAGGAGTTCAAATCCCGGCCTTTCGATACTGATAGGATTAAAATAATCGTTGAGATCTGTCATGGCGATTTTCAGGAGCTTTTTTTGGATTTATTGCTTTTTTCAATGATCCTGATGCAATCTTCCCTGGTAAGTTTTTCAGCATCAGTGCCTTTAGGAAGCCGGTAATTTTGTTTATCCCTGGTAAGGTAAGGGCCATATCTCCCGTTCAGGACAAGGATATCTCCGAAATCCTTAATGGTTTTTTTCTGCTCATTCTCATTCTTTTCCCTTATTATTTCCAAAGCTCTGTCAACAGTTATGGAGTAAGGATCATCGACACCTTTCTTCAGTGAAAAGAATTTGTTTTTATACCGTATATAGGGGCCAAATTTTCCAATGCCTACGATCATATCTTCTCCTTCGTGCATGCCTAACGACCGTGGAAGGCGGAAAAGATCAAGCGCCTCTTCCAGTGTAATTGTTTCTATAAGCATATTTTTTGTCAGGCTGGCAAACCTTGGCTTGCTGCCGTTTTCAGAGTTTCCTATTTGGACCACGGGACCAAACCGTCCCATTCTTACGGAAACAGGTTCACCGGTTTCAGGATGATTACCCAGCACTCTGGCGCCTGTCTTCCGGTCTTTTTTCTCCAGGGTATTTTCAATGGTTTTATGAAAGGGTCCATAAAAACTATAGAGCATTGTTGTCCATTTCAGATTCCCAAGTGCAATCTCATCAAATTGCTCTTCCACCTCTGCAGTAAAATGATAGTCAACAATATCCGAGAAGTTTTCAATCAGGAAATCATTGACAATCATCCCTATGTCCTGGGGAAATAGTTTCGATTTTTCTTTACCGGCAACCTCAGTTTTTGAGGTTGTGGCCAGCTTGCCTTTTTCCAGGGTGATTATTCTGACAACCCGTTTTTCTCCAGGCCTGTCTTCACGAAGAACATATCCCCTGTTCTGGATTGTGGATATTGTCGGAGCATAGGTGGATGGTCGTCCGATACCAAGTTCCTCAAGCTTCTTAACAAGGCTTGCTTCAGTGTACCGGGGAGGCGGTAAGGTAAATTTCTGCAAAGCTGTCATGGTGTTATAATACAGATTCATTCCATTTAGAACCGGCGGAATAACATATCTCTCATCATCATTGTTTTCCTGATCAGTCGATTCTGTATAAACCTTAAGAAAACCATCGAATTTAACCACCTCACCTGATGCATTGAAAGTCACGGGTGAATTATTCATTTCTACAGAGATGGTCGTTTTTTCCACTTCGGCTTCTGACATTTGTGATGCCACAGTTCTCTTCCAGATCAGTTCGTAAAGTTTCCTTTCATTCGGGTTGCCTGTTATCGTGGAATTGTCAAGGTATGTCGGGCGTATGGCCTCATGAGCCTCCTGTGCCCCTTTTGATTTAGTCTTGAACTGACGTGTCTTTGAGTACTTTATTCCGAATCCGGCAATTATTACTTCGCGTGATTTTGCAAGTGCAAGCTTTGAAAGGCTGGTGGAATCGGTTCTCATATATGTTATCTTTCCCGACTCGTAAAGTTTTTGTGCGACGGCCATTGTCTGTGCAACTGAAAAACCCAGCTTCCGGTAAGCTTCCTGCTGAAGAGTTGAGGTTGTAAAAGGAGGTGCAGGTAACCGGATTCCCGGTTTAACAGTAATGCCGGCAACCATATATTCCGAATCAGCACAAACCTCCAGGAACTTCTGGGCCTCACTGGCGTCATTGAAGCGCTTAGATGCTTCAGCTTTTATTATTGCACTTTCACTATCTTTTTCATCAATCCTGAAAACTGCATTGACCCTGAAAGAAGATTCTGTTTTAAATGAAATTATCTCTCTTTCCCTTTCCACAATAAGCCTTACGGCCACTGACTGTACCCTGCCTGCTGAAAGTGCAGGCTGGACTTTTTTCCAGAGTACCGGAGAAATCTCAAAACCCACAAGCCGGTCAAGTATGCGACGGGCCTGCTGGGAATTGACCAGGTTCATATCTATTTGACGGGGATTTTCAATTGCACCCGTAATTGCATCTTTGGTAATCTCATGAAATACTATCCTTCGGGTGGAGGAAATATCAAGCTTAAGTACACCCGCAAGATGCCAGGCTATTGCTTCACCCTCACGGTCCTCATCGGAAGCGATCCAGATATTTTTTGCTTCAGCGGCTGCCTTTCGGAGTTCACTGACAACCTTTGTCTTTTCTTTGGGGATCTCATAATCAGGAGTAAAATCTCTTTCAATATCTATGCCCAGGTTTTTTTTTGAGAGATCCCTGATATGCCCAAAACTTGATATTACACGGAAATCTTTTCCAAGGAACTTTTCTATGGTTCTTGCCTTCGCAGGGGACTCAACAATTACGAGATTTTCGATCATTTATAGCGAGATTATTTTTATTAAAAAACACGACAAAGTAAATCATTTAGAGACCAAACTTCAAAATAAACCGTTAAGTTTCTTTAAGAATTTACTATTTTTGAGACAAATATTCCCCCCTGATGAAAGGCAACACAAGCAATCGTAAATATTTGATATGGTTCTGGTTCATATTCATATTGCCGTTTGCAGTTGTAGTTACACTATTTATTCTTATCTCCCAGGAAAAGCTTGGACCGATGCCATCATTCAGTGAACTTGAAAACCCTGAATATTTTTTGGCAGCGGAAGTTTATTCGGAAGATGAAGTATTGCTGGGCAAAATAAGCATCGAGAACAGGACCTGGACCAATTACAAAGATTTGTCGCCCTATCTGATTGATGCATTGATTGCTACGGAAGACATTAGATACTACAGACATTCAGGGATTGATATCCGCGGGTTGGCCAGGGCTGTTGTCCGGACTATCCTTCTTGGTCAGAATACCGGTGGCGGAAGCACAATTACCCAACAGCTGGCAAAGCAGCTTTATCCAAGGGATACTGCAGAAGTATCTGCTGTAGTACGAAAATTACGAATTGGAGTTTCGAAATTCAAGGAATGGCAAACTGCCGTCAAGCTTGAAAAAAGCTATACAAAGGAAGAGATCATTGCGATGTATCTCAATAAATACGATTTTAATTACCAGGCAATTGGCATAAGATCAGCAGCCAGGGTTTATTTTAACACTACCCCAGATTCACTCAATATTCAGCAGGCAGCAGTTATTATAGGAATGCTGAAAGCTTCAACGCTATATAATCCCAAAAGAAATTATGACCGTATGCTACAACGCAGGAATGTGGTCATTTCACAAATGGCAAAATACAGCTATATTCCACGTGCTATTGCCGACTCGGTGAAAAAACTGCCCATTGAACTCGATTTCCGGGTTGAAGATCATAATACCGGTCCGGCCACTTATTTGAGGGAATATCTCCGCAACACCATGCGCCGGCCAGAACCCGACAAGAGTAAATATGTCAGAGAATCATCATATGAGGATGCATTATGGGAATGGGAAAACAACCCGCTTTACGGATGGTGCAACAAGAATAAAAAACCGGATGGATCAAACTATGATATATATAAGGATGGTCTGAAGATCTATACCACCCTTAATTCGAAAATGCAGCAATATGCCGAAGAAGCTGTTACTGAGCATCTTTCAAAAGAGGTTCAACCCGACTTCTACGAAAGGGCAAAATCCTTCAAGAATCCTCCTTATTCTGACGACCTTACAAAAGATGTGATTGATGAGCTGATAATGAATTCATTAAAGCAGAGCGACAGGTATTATGTAATGAAAGCGAAAGAGGTTCCTGAAGATTCCATTATGCTTGCCTTTAATACACCCGTGCAGATGAAAGTCTTTTCGTGGAAAGGCGAGCGGGATACAATAATGACTCCGCTTGATTCAATATGGTATTATAAATATTTTATCAGGTCTTCATTCATGGTAGAAGATCCCCATAACGGGCATGTTAAAGCCTATGTGGGAGGACCTGATTTCAGGTATTTTAAATGGGACGCATGCACCCAGCAGAGGAAACAGGTGGGAAGCACCATAAAGCCTTTCCTTTATACCATAGCGATGCAAAATGGTTATTCCCCATGCTATGAGGTAGAAAATATTCCTCGTTCATTCGAGGATGTGGTCAATGATACGACCTGGACACCCAGGAGCTCGGGACCAAAAGCATATCATGGGAAAATGGTAACATTAAAATGGGGACTGGCGCAATCCGAAAACTATATATCGGCCTGGCTCATGGAGCAGTTCAGGCCAACCGCAGTTACCGACCTTATGCACAAAATGGGAGTCAGAAGTTTCATTGATCCGGTATATTCTATTTTCCTTGGTACTTCCGATATCAAACTTGAAGAAATGGTGGGAGCATACGGAACATATGCAAACAAAGGAGTCTATACGAGGCCGATGTATGTGACCCGGATCGAGGATAAAAACGGGAATATCATTTCCAGGTTCACCCCCAAGATTGAGGAAGTCCTTAGTGAAGAAACAGCCTATCTGATGCTTAACCTTTTACAGGGTGTTGTTCTTACCGGTTCGGGAAGGAGAATGAGAATCGAACCATATTATCTGTTAAACCAGATCGGAGGAAAGACAGGAACAACACAAAATCACTCAAACGGCTGGTTCATGGGAATAACTCCCAACCTTGTCGGAGGTGTCTGGAGCGGATGGGAAGACCAGTCCATTCATTTTGAAACACTCGGGGAAGGACAGGGAGCAGCAATGGCTTTACCAATAATGGCTATTTTCCTGAGAAAAGCATATGACGATCCGGAATTTGGTATAATGGAAACAGACGAGTTTGAACGTCCTTCCGGCTTCGACATGGAGCTCGATTGCGAAAAAGTAAAACGGGAAAGCTCAAGGAGGGATAATCCGTTGAGAGATAGGTATTAACGGTAACCAGTAACAAAGATCCAGTTTAGGTTTTGTCCCAACACCTTTTAACTGAACAACGACCGTACCAGATGTTCGATTTTCCCCACTTGTACTATCTCTGTTTCGGATCCTTTTATAGAAATATTCCTATGATACTTTGACAGATATATCTTCTTAAATCCCATTTTTGAAGCCTCTCTTATGCGTTGTTCGATCCTGGATACAGGGCGAATTTCTCCCGAAAGACCTGTTTCTCCTGCAAAACAGATATCCCTTGAGATCGGGACGTCAAGATTTGAAGAGAGCACTGAGCTGATTATTGCCAGGTCAATGGCAGGGTCATTTACTTTAATGCCTCCGGCTATATTCAGGAATACATCCTTTATTCCCAGCCTGAAACCTGCCCTTTTTTCGAGCACTGCAAGCAGCATATTTAGCCTGCGTATATCAAATCCTGTAGAGCTTCTCTGGGGAGTTCCGTAAACAGCACTGCTGACAAGGGCCTGTGTTTCAATAAGAAAAGGCCGAAGTCCGTCGACAGTCGCCGCAATTGATATCCCGCTTAATGCTTCGTCATGCTGATTTATAAAAAGTTCGGATGGATTACTTACTTCAATCAGGCCTGATTCTACCATTTCAAATATTCCCAGTTCAGAGGTCGATCCATACCTGTTTTTCACTGAACGCAGGATCCGGTAAACATAATTATTGTCTCCTTCAAAATAAAGAACCACATCGACAATATGCTCAAGTACTTTTGGTCCGGCGAGTGTTCCATCCTTTGTAATATGGCCGATAAGAAAGACCGGGATACCTGTTATTTTAGAATATTTAAGGAGCTGAGCGGCGCATTCCCTGACCTGTGATACTGATCCGGCCGATGATTCAAGCATACCGGTGCTGACAGTTTGAATAGAATCAATGATTATCAGTCCCGGTTTAAGATTCTCGGAATGAACAAAAATATTTTCAAGTTCTGTTTCGCTGAGGATATAACATAACGGATTGGAGCCTTTAAGCCGGCGGGCCCGCAGACTTATTTGCTCATTGCTCTCTTCGCCCGATACGTATAATATTTTTGTATTCTTCAATGCGAGAGCCAGCTGAAGTGCAAGCGTAGACTTGCCGACACCCGGTTCACCTCCAAGAAGTATCAGGGAACCGCTTACCATTCCTCCGCCAAGGATCCTATCGATCTCGGAAATACCGGTTTTATGACGATTATTTTCGTCCGCCTTAATACTGTCAAGAAGCTCAGGTTTGCTTTTTTCCTGGTTCGCTGCAAATGAAAGACTCCGTGATGATGCCGGAGCAATTATCTCTTCATGGTATGTGTTCCACTCCTTGCATGAAGGACACTTTCCGATCCATTTTGCAGATTCGGCACCGCAGTTCTGACAGACGAAAACAGTTTTTGATTTGGACATGTTTTATTACTAACCTCCAGAAATTAAATATAATGAACAAATATACTAAAGCCTTAAGATTCTTGCTCTTTCTTATGGTGTTTTCCAAACATGATAAAGAAAGATATTGTTCCGACAATGGCAACAAAAATCAGCTGTGATTCGTGGCTGAGAATGGCATACACCAGGCCATCTTCCAGGTTCACTCCTTCAACAAAAGCAAGTCCTCTTGAGATAATGTAGTGAAATGCGCCAAGTCCGCCCTGGACAGGAGCCGACATTGCAAGTCCGCCGATAACAAGCAGAAAAACAGCATCTCCAAAAGTAAGATGTGAAGTGCTGTCAATACAGAATACCACTACCCATGTCATCAGGGTATAATTGAGCCATATGAAAACAGTATGGAAAAGGAATTCCCATTTTCTTTCAAGTGACGTTATGGTTTTAAGTCCGTTTATAATACCTCTTGCCAGGTCAAACATTTTTGAAAAAAACCTGATCTTGCGAAGGTTTTTTCTATACCGGATTAAAAGGAATAAAATAATAATAACTGCCAGAATCAGGATGACCCAAATTATCCATGTAAAACCAAATGCTGAAAAAACTTTATCCCTGAGAGGTATGAATATGCTCACTTTAAGGAATTGATTTATTTGTTCACCGCTGGTGATTATCAGAACAGTCATTATAAGAAGCAGTGTAATGAAATCGATTGTTCGTTCAACAACCACTGTGCCGAAGAGCTGATCAACAGGTATTTTTTCTTTTTTCCCAAGAGTCACACAACGGGTTATTTCTCCGATTCTTGGAAGGGCAAGATTCGCCAGATAACCGGTCATCATTGCATAGAAAGTATGCCAGAATGAAGGATTATAGCCAAGAGGACGAACAAGAATCACCCATCTTCGTGCCCGGCTCATAAAAGCAAAGAAGCCAAAGAGAATTGACAAAAGAAGCCAGAAATAATTTGCCTCCTTAAGGCCATTGGCGAGACTTTTAAAATTAACATTGCGAAATGCCAGCCACAGCAGAAGAACCCCGATAACAAGAAAAACAAGGAACTTCAGTACCTGTATGATTTTGTTTCTCAAACTCAGATCAGTTTATTAGTTTTTGTATCGGGAAAAATAATCGCCGGCCGGAACGATTTTGCTTCTTTGTTATCGATGAACGCATAAGCCATGATCAGCAGTATATCACCAACAAGTACCTTTCGTGCTGCTGCTCCGTTCAGACAAATATCACCGGATCCTCTTTTACCTTTTATAACATAAGTCTCAAAACGCTCCCCGTTATTCAGGTTTAAAACCTGGACTTTCTCATTTTCAATGATGCCTGATGCATCCATCAGATCTTCATCAATGGTAATGCTTCCGATATAGTTCAGGTTAGCTTCCGTAACGGACACCCTGTGGATCTTGGATTTTAGTACTTCTATAATCATATTATGGCATTATATAGACCAAAATTACGCGGCAAAGTTAATTAACCTTTTGATTCACACCAATGGGAATTCAATATTATCAATAAGGCGGATCTTTCCTGCTCTGACGGCAATACAGCCATAATAGCGATTCCCTTTCTTCATTTGTTTTTTTAAACTGACGGGAATAAGTTTTTTATCATCGACAATTTCGAAATACTCAACGCTGAATTTCACTGTTTTTTCAATTGTCTTCTTTACATAATCTCTGATATCAGGAATATCCTTGCTCATCAGCATGGCTGATGCAGCGGATATTGTTTTATATATAACCGGGGCTTTTTTCCTGTCTGAAGGTTCAAGCAGCATGTTCCTGCTGCTCATTGCAAGCCCGTCGGGTTCGCGGATAATAGGATTTACTGCAATTCTGACTTTATACCGGTTCTGTCTTACCAGTTCTTTTATTACAGCTACCTGCTGAAAGTCTTTGAGTCCAAAGAATGCAATATCGGGACGAATTATTTCAAAAAACCGGCTGATTACCTGTGCAACACCATTGAAATGCCCGGGACGGTGAAGAGACTCCATAACATTACCTAGATTACCGAAATTGAAGACCCTTTTATCTTCAGACGGATACATTTCTTTATCTTCCGGGGTAAAGACCAGATCATTGCCCCTGAGCACTTTCCAGAGCAGAGAGAGATCTGTTTTCAGAGTCCTGGGATATTTCCTGAGATCTTCCTTATCATTGAACTGGGTTGGATTGACATAGATACTTACGACAACCAGGGGGCATTTAATGACGGCATTGTTCACTAGAGAAAGGTGTCCTGTATGCAACGCTCCCATTGTTGGCACAAAACCAACTGGTGATTGATTCAGTTCTCTTATCTGTTCCTGAAGCTCTTTGACTGTACTGATGATCTTCATTTAAGAATGTTTAATATAGCAAAGCTAACAGGAATTAATTAAATGATAAGTTTTTTCCCTCCCGGGAGGAATGCAAAGAGTATTCCCGGTTATAGTTCCAATAATACTAATTGTAAATTATCTCATTTTTTATTATTATCTTTGCACCTTATTACGAAGCGGTTATCGAGGCAGATAAATGGAAAGCAGGAAGGTATTATTCATTACACAGGAGATCACTCCGTATTTAGGGGAAAACAAGTTATCAAAGATCGGGAGATATCTACCCCAGGGGATTCAGGAAAGGGGTAAAGAGATCCGGACATTCATGCCCCGTTATGGATGTATTAACGAGCGGAGGAATCAGCTTCATGAGGTGATCAGGCTTTCAGGAATGAACCTCATAATTGACGACACGGATCATCCGCTTATCATCAAGGTTGCTTCAATCCAGAGTGCCAGGATGCAGGTCTATTTCATTGATAATGACGATTATTTCCAGAGAAAACATATTGTAACTGATGCTGCCGGGATCGAATTTGAAGATAATGATGAGCGGGCACTCTTTTTTGCACGCGGTGTAATTGAAACGGTGAAGAAGCTGAGATGGGCTCCCGATATTGTACATTGCCATGGCTGGATGTCGGCTCTTGTTCCGGTCTATCTGCGGAGCATATATAGCGACGATCCCCTTTTTCATAACCAAAAAATCATTTATTCAATTTACAATAATGACTTTAAAACGCCGTTTAGATCAACGTTCGCAGATAAACTGCGTTTTGACGGGATAGACGGGGAAAACCTCAAACTGGTTAAGAAACCAGATTTTGTTAATGTTTCGAAACTGGCAATTAAATATTCCGACGGGATCATTATCGGAAGTGAACAAATAAATAATGAATTAAGCAAGTACATTAAGACAATTAACAAACCGGTCCTTCCATACAAGAATGAAACAGAATATATTGATGCCTATAATGACTTTTATGACAAGATTTTATCATAGATCAATAATACCTTACAGATCACTAATTCCTCTAAAAATTCTCTCGCTGGCCATTCTTGCCGGGATATTGTTTCTTATTAATTCATGTGAGGAAGAAGGAACCATAATTGGTAAAAAAATACTGCCGGAAAGCGATTTTATATCTTTATATTCAACAGATACAATAAGTGTCAGATCTTATACAATGTATTCCGATTCCCTGGATTCAGACAATCCCGACTATGCATTCCTTGGGCAGCTTTATGATCCTTATTTTGGCACTACAACAGCGGAATTTGTTTCTCAGATCAGAATACATTCTGAATGGGGAGGGGGCGTTTTAACAGTAGATTCTGTTCAGCTTTTCCTGACATTTTCTAATGTGTCGGGAGAAATCTCGGCAGGTCACATCCTAAAACTGTCAGAAATCGCTGAAGAGATATATATTGATTCAACTTATTATTCAAGCAGGGTGGTCCCTCTTACCGGGTATAGTGTTGAGGTTCCGTTGCCAAAACTTAAGGCCGACACAGTAAATACAGTTACACTTGATCTTCCTCCTTCGTTCGGGGAATATCTCATACGCGACACAACAATGCTTTTTCACAGTGACAATGAACCTGATTTCAGGTCTTATTTTAAGGGTTTATATTTCCAGCTGATATCAGCCGGGGATCCTGTTTTCCTTACTTTAAGTCTTGATCCCCCCGATGATTATAGTTATTATAAACATCAATTAATAGTGTATATGACTGATAAGGATGGGGAAGAGAAAGTATTAACCCTTATTCTGGATGCAAAAACAAGAAACGCTGCTTTCAACAAATTCACTCATGACTTCAATACCGCAGAAACTGATAAAAAAATTGTACATATAAATGACGGAATCGAAGACACTTTGACATATATACAATGCCTGAACGGAGTGTACACAAAGCTCTTGGTGCCCGGTCTGGAAAAAATTAAAAACGATCCTTCACTGTCAGGAATATGCATAAATAAAGCCAGGATCATCTGTCCTGTTCATTATGACGGCAGCGCATACATAGGCTCAACGTTCCCTTCACAATTATTTATGGGATATTATAATAATAAAGGAGAAAAATATCTTGTACCTGATTATTATGTCAGTTCGTCCTTCTTTGACGGAACGATCGATACCACAGCCGGGAATTACAGTTTTAATGTAGCCTCCTATGTACAGCAATTCCTGGATGATTCTACCAATACATATAGACCGGAATTTCAGCTGGCTCTTCCGGCTGGATCGATTCAGAATGCTATCCTGAAAGCTAATAACAGCAAAAATCCGGTAAAATTTGAATTGACATATACCAGGTTCTGAATATTCAAACCAATTAACCTAAACTCGTATCCGGTTTTCTAAAACAGTTATTATGTGCGGAATTATTGGTTATATAGGTTCCAAATCAGCGCGGCAGATAATTATTAACGGGCTTAAGCGCCTTGAATACCGCGGGTATGATTCTGCAGGTCTGGCACTTGTCAACGGTGATACAAAAATCTTCAAATGTAAAGGCCGGGTTAAGGATCTTGAAGAGATGGTCAGCAAATCAAATTTTGATGGAACCACCGGAATAGGACATACCAGATGGGCCACTCACGGTGAACCCAATGAACTGAATGCACATCCACAGATTTCTTACAAAGGTAATTTCATTGTTGTCCATAATGGCATTATCGAAAACTACGCTCTGCTTAAAAAACATCTTCAGGGACGGGGAGTATCTTTCACCAGCCAGACCGACACTGAGGTCCTGGCCAACTTAATAGATCATCTGTATGTGGAAGGCGACCTTACAGCAGAACAGGCAATTACAATGGCTTTAAACAGGGTCGAGGGAGCCTACGGACTTGTGATCATCTGTACAAAAGAAGCCGACAGGCTTTTTGCCGCCAAAAAGGGAAGTCCCCTTGTAATTGGTGTCGGGGAGGGAGAGAACTTCGTTGCTTCCGATGCTACTCCAATTGTTGAATATACTCAAAGAGTGATATATCTGAATGATGATGATATCGCCATAATAAAGAAAGAAGAACTTGTCCTCAAAACAATAAAAAGTACTATGATTCAACCCGAAGTCAGGAAAATTGACCTTAAGATCGGAGAAATTGACAAAGAGGGATTTGACCATTTTATGCTGAAGGAGATATTTGAACAGCCGAGGGCGATTCACGATACTTTCAGGGGAAGAGTGCTTCCTGACCATTCAGGAATAATGCTTGGAGGATTGCATGATGTGCTGGATACCATGTCAAAGGCGGAAAGAATAATAATTGTAGCATGCGGAACTTCATGGCATGCAGGACTGCTTGGGGAATACCTTTTTGAGGAATATGCCAGAATTCCGGTTGAGGTTGAATATGCTTCAGAATTCAGATACAGGGATCCGATAATAAATAAAGGCGATATTGTCATTGCTATCAGCCAGAGCGGTGAAACTGCCGATACTCTTGCCGCAGTAAAGCTGGCAAGAAAAAAAGGAGCCAAAGTGGTAGGAATATGCAATGTAGTCGGAAGCAGCATACCTCGCGAAACAGATGCCGGAGTTTACACACATGCAGGACCTGAGATCGGTGTGGCCTCAACAAAAGCATTCACCACCCAGATTACAGTGCTGTCAATGATGGCATTTGAAATAGGACACCTGAAAGGCATTATTTCAGATTCTTCCTTTAAAGAACTCATTACTGAGCTGGTCTCCATACCCGGTAAAATTGAAAAAGCCCTGAAAGTAAATAACCAGTCGCTGGAACTCTCCAAAATCTTCAAGGATACTCATAATGCAATATACCTGGGAAGGGGATACCTTTTTCCTGTAGCTCTTGAGGGCGCACTCAAGCTGAAAGAGATCTCCTATATCCACGCGGAAGGATATCCTGCTGCCGAAATGAAACATGGACCCATTGCCCTCATTGATGAAAATATGCCGGTCGTCGTTGTAGCGACAAAAGACGACACCTATGAGAAGATCATAAATAATATTCAGGAGATTAAAGCAAGAAAGGGTAAAGTGATAGCAATCGTTACAGAAGGGGACGAGGTAATCAGAAAAATGGCCGATTATGTACTTGAAGTTCCTGAAACACTGCCAGTCTTTTCAGGACTTCTTGCCGTTATCCCTCTTCAACTGCTTTCGTACCATATAGCGGTTCTGAGGGGATGCAATGTGGACCAGCCCAGGAATCTGGCCAAATCAGTTACTGTTGAATAAACACCTGAACAATAAACATAATTTAGCATGGGGAATAAATACAGGAAACTTACACGCGATGAGATCCGGTCAATAATTTCAAATGGCTGCAGCTGTGAAGACTGGGAGAAAATTATGGTGCTTGAAGGATTCAATCCCTTGCAATGCAAAAATGTCATCTTTTCAGGTGATATTAAGCTCGGCATTTTCGACAAGCCTTTCACAGATGAGTCAGGTGTCAGCACTCCCGGAGGCATCCTGAATGCCAGGCTTCATAACTGCACTATTGGATCAAATGTGGTAATAAATAATATAGGTGAATATATTGCCAATTATAATATTGAGGATGGGACTGTTATTAAAAACTGCGGTAAGATCCATACCGAAGGTGTATCAGAATTCGGTAATGGTACCAAGGTTGCCGTTCTCAATGAAACAGGAGGCAGGATGGTAAAGATCTATGATCGTCTTTCTGCTCAGGAAGCATACATAATTGCTCTCTACAGACATCGCAGTAAAGCCATTAAGATCATGGAAAAAATGATTGATGATTATTCGGGATCAGTGGCATCGGGCACAGGCATAATAAGCCAGAACTCCAGAATATTTAACTGCAGTAACCTAAGGAATGTTAAGGTCGGGCCATACAGCCGCATTGAAGGCGCCGTAAGCCTGAATGAGGGATCGGTAAACAGCTGCAGGGAAGACCCGGTATATATAGGGCCGGGAGTGATTATGGAACACTTCATTGTTTGTTCCGGAGCAATAGTTACTGAATCGACACTCATCGATAAATGTTTTATAGGTCAGGGATGTGTGCTGGGGAAACACTATTCTGCCGAGAACTCACTCTTCTTTGCCAACTGCGGAGGATATCATGGCGAAGCATGTTCAATTTTTGCAGGACCTTATACTGTTACGCATCATAAATCAACACTTCTAATAGCCGGGATTTTTTCTTTCATGAATGCCGGAAGCGGTTCTAACCAGAGCAACCATATGTACAAGCTCGGGCCGATCCACCAGGGAATAATGGAACGTGGATCAAAAACAACCAGCGATTCCTACCTGTTGTGGCCTGCACGCATCGGGCCGTTTACTCTAGTCATGGGACGCCATTACAAGAATATGGATACTTCATCCCTTCCGTTCTCATATCTTATTGAAAGCAATGACGAAAGCATCCTTGTTCCGGGTATAAACCTGAGGAGTGTCGGTACTATCAGGGATGCCCAGAAATGGCCGTTGCGCGACAGAAGAAAAGATCCCCTGAAGATTGATCAGGTCAACTTTAACCTGCTGAGCCCGTATACGATACGTAAAATGATCGAGGGAAGGGATCTCCTGCGTAACCTGAGATACTTATCCGGAGCCGTTTCTGCTTCCTATACATATAAAAATATGCTGATAAAGGGAACATCCCTTGAAAGGGGAATTGAGCTTTACCAGACGGGTATAAATAAATTCCTTGGCAACTCAATTATTAAAAGACTTGAAAAAAACGATCTGAGAACAACAGATGAGTTGAGGAAAAGGCTTGCTCCTGATCAGAAAATGGGTTCAGGTGAATGGGTGGATCTTGCCGGGCTCATCGCTCCCAAGCAGGCTGTTGACATTATTCTTGATGATATTGAGTCGGGGAAGCTTAAAACAGTTGAAGATGTTGAGGATGCTTTCAGAAATATGCACAAGTCATATTATGACTGGGAGTGGACATGGTCGTGTGAAAGGATTGAAGAAGAAGAAGGGAAACCAGTAAAGAAGTTCACTGCAGCTGATGTTATCAGGATTGTTGAGAGATGGAAGAAGAGCGTGGTTGATCTTGATAAAATGCTTTATGACGATGCACGAAAGGAATTTACTCTATCATCAATGACAGGTTTTGGAATAGATGGCGGCGATGAAATCAAAAAGCTGGATTTTGAGCAGGTAAGGGGCGAATTTGAATCAAATACTGTGGTTGCGGCAATCCAGGATCATATCAAAAAGAAAACAGCCCTCGGAGACGGAATTATCAAAAGGTTGCAGAAAATAAAATCATAAAGCTCTATCTTCCGGAATACATTGAATCATAATATTTGCCGTAATCACCGGAGATTACGTTCTCAAGCCACTTGCTGTTTGAGAGATACCAGTCAACGGTCTTTTCCAGCCCGGTTTCAAAACTTGGTATCGGCGACCATCCCAATTCCTTCTGGAGTTTTGAAGAGTCAATGGCATATCTAAGGTCATGACCCGGACGATCCTTTACAAATGTTATAAGCTTTTCAGATGTTCCGGCCGAACGATCCAGCTTTCTATCCATGATCCTGCAAAGCAGCCTGATGAGGTCAATATTCTTCCATTCATTATTGCCTCCGATATTATAGGTTTCCCCGGTCTTTCCGCGATGGAAAATAAGATCTATTGCAGATGCATGATCTTCGACGTACAGCCAGTCGCGTATATTCTCACCCTTTCCGTAAACCGGAACCGGCTTATTGTTTTTGATGTTGTTGATTGCCAGGGGGATCAGCTTTTCGGGGAACTGGTTCGGACCATAGTTGTTTGAACAATTCGATATTACAGCAGGTAATCCATAAGTATGATTATAAGCTCTTACCATATGGTCGGAGCTGGCTTTTGAAGCGGAATAGGGACTTTTGGGATCATAGGCAGTTTCTTCCCTGAACATTCCGGTTCTTCCGAGCGATCCATATACCTCATCAGTAGAAATATGATAAAACAGTTTTCCCGTATATGACTTCTTCCAGCAGGTAAGTGCTGCGTTAAGAAGATTCACGGTTCCGACAATATTCGTAAAAACAAATTCATCGGGTCCGGTTATTGATCTGTCGACATGCGATTCAGCTGCAAGATGAATAATTCCGTCAAACTGGTATTTATCGCAAAGATCAGCAACCGTTTTTTTATCTACGATATCGATTCTCTCAAAAACATAATTTTCTTTTTTTTCAATATCCTTAAGATTCTCAAGATTACCGGCATAGGTCAGCTTATCGGCATTCACTATCCGGTACCCGGGATAATTATTAACAAATCTCCTCACCACGTGAGATCCGATGAATCCGGCTCCTCCGGTTATAAGAATTGTTTTTTCGAATTTCATGACTGCATTTTTTTCTTTCTGATATTCTTTTCCCACTCCCAGGCAGTCCTCATAGCTTCATCCAGGGAACTTAAGGTTTTCCATCCAAGCTTTTTATTGGCTAATGACGGATCGGCCCAGATCTTTTCAATATCTCCGGCTCTTCTCCCGGTGATTTTATATTTCAACTTTATTCCTGAAACACGCTCAAAAGATTTGATTGCCTCAAGCACAGAAACTCCTTTGCCTGTTCCCAGATTAAAGATTTCATAGCTCTTCCTGTTTTTCTTTTCAATTAGTCTCTTTAATGCAATTACATGAGCTTTAGCCAGGTCCACTACGTGAAGATAATCCCTGATACATGTACCGTCGGCAGTATTATAATCGTTTCCGAAAACTTTCAATTCATTCCTTAATCCGTAAGCTGTCTGAGTAATAAAAGGTACAAGGTTTTCAGGAACGCCTCGTGGTAGTTCTCCAATAAGTGCTGAAGGATGTGCCCCGATTGGATTGAAATATCTTAATGAAATTGCTTTGATGTTCTCATTTGCCGAAACAGTATCCATGATTATTTCCTCGCCGATCTGCTTGGTATTCCCATAGGGGGAAACAGCCGGCTGGATTGGTGCATCTTCTGTTACCGGTAGTTTTTCAGGTTGCCCATACACAGTGCATGATGAGGAGAAAACCATACAGGGAATGCTGTAAAGTTTCATTGAATCAAGAATATTCATCAGTGAAACCAGGTTATTCCTGTAATATTCAAGAGGCTTAATAACTGATTCACCCACAGCTTTATATGCTGCAAAGTGAATAATCCCGGCTATGTTTTTATAGTTTCTGAAGAAACTATCAAGCTCCTTCCTGTCACAAAGGTCAAATATAAGCAGCTGAGGTGTTATTCCTGTAATTTTCCCGATCCATTCAGTAACTATAGCTTCGGAGTTATAAAGGTTGTCTATCAGGATAACTTCATACCCCTCTTCAATAAGTTCAACAGCAGTATGCGAACCTATATATCCTGTTCCCCCGGTGACAATTATTTTTTTCATTTAGAGGCTCCGGAATGGAAAAGTGTCTTTAACATTGGATGATAATCACCGCTGAGTCCCACCGGCTTTGAATTACGGATTGTATATGCTGTTTCAACCGACTGACGTGAATCCTGAATGCCGAACCCCCTTCCCGCAAGAATTTCCTTATATGTAAGCGTGTGCAGATCTGTAAATCCTTCACTGAATTCAATCTCCTCACCATTGATCATGATTGACCTGAAGGTTTTCTGTCCTTTTTCGGCTACAGAAGGCGGCAAATCATTATGATCAAGGCTAAGTAACCATCTTATCCTGGCTTTTTCCAGTTCGAGATAACCTGCAGCTTTGTCCGGTTCTGACATATGGACTATATTTTTCTTTGTGTTGCCGAAGATCCAGCCGAGCATGTCAAAAAAGTGAATGCCAATGTTTGTTGCAACACCACCCGATTTCTGAATATCACCCTTCCATGAGATACGATACCAGTTGCCCCGGCTTGTAATATATGTCAGGTCAATATCGTAGATCTTGTCAGCCGGCCCATTCTTAATCTTATTTCTTAATTCTATTATCCTTGGATGAAGCCGTGTCTGGAGCACAGTATAGATCTTATGCCCGGTCTCATTTTCAATTTCCTGCAATGCATCTATATTCCAGGGATTAAGCACTATTGGTTTCTCACATATTGCATCAGCATGATGTCTTAAAGCAAACCTGATATGTGAATCGTGCAGATAATTCGGAGAACAGATACTCACGTAATCAATTTTTATACCGCTTCTTTTAAGCTTGTCAAAGTGCCTGTCGAAACGTTCAAACTCAACAAAAAAATCACTTTGCGGGAAGTAACTGTCAATTAGTCCGACACTGTCAAACCGGTCAAGACTGGCAAGCAGGTTATTCCCGGTATCTTTTATTGCTTTAAGATGGCGGACCGCAATATATCCTGCCACACCTATCAATCCGAAATTCTTTGGAGCTGTATCCATTGTGTTTTTTTGGGAGGCGTAAAACTACTAAATAAATTTAGAAACATTACCATGTTCAAGGCGGTATCTCTCGCCGCTTTCAGGGCAGATAGCAAATCCTTTTTCGTCGAAAAAAAGCTTATGCCCGAATTCGCTCATCCAGCCGGTATGTCGTGCCGGGTTACCTACAACAAGCGAATAAGGCTTAACGTCTTTCGTAACAACCGCACCTGCACCTATGAATGCAAATCTTCCTATTATAATACCACAAAGGATAGTAGAATTTGCACCAATCGAAGCACCTTTTTCAACTATTGTTGTCAGGTAACTGTCTTTACGTATTATTGCACTTCTGGGATTGATGATATTCGTGAAAACCATAGAAGGTCCCAGAAAGACATCATCATCACAAATCACGCCGGTATAGATGGAAACGTTATTCTGGACCTTAACATTTTTCCCAAGCTTCACTCCGGGAGACACAACCACATTCTGTCCTATATTGCAGTTTTCTCCTATCTCCGAACCAGTCATGATATGGCTGAAATGCCATATTTTAGTTCCTTTTCCGATTTTGCAGCCTTCATCAATAACGGCTGTTTCATGAGCAAAATACTCCTTCTCCATAATTATTGTTTTTCAAAGAATTTCAAGATGTTAAGAGCAATAAAATCAAGCTGATCCTGTTCCATGTCGGGATGCATCGGCAGAGAAAGAACTTCTTTACATAACAAAGTTGTTACAGGGAAATCATTCTCGGAATAACCCAGGTAACGATAAGCATTCTGGACATGCAACGGACCAGGGTAATAGATCATCGAAGGGATCTTAACAGATTCGAGGAACTTCTTCAGCTCATCTCTTCTTCCATTCTTAACCCTGATCGTATACTGATGAAAAATATGGGAGGAAAAACCTGATCTTTCAGGAAGAATTATTGAATTGCATCCTGAAAGTGCCTCATCATAAAAATCAGCAGCGGATCTCCTTGCTGAATTGAACCGGTCAAGGTATTTCAGCTTTACATTCAGAACTGCTGCCTGGATGGTATCAAGTCTTGAATTAATCCCAATGTCATCATGATGATATTTTATTTTCATTCCATGGTTGGCAATGCTCCTCATCTTTTTTGAAAGTGTTTCATCATTTGTGAAGAGAGCACCTCCGTCACCATAGCATCCAAGGTTTTTAGAAGGGAAAAATGAGGTAGTGCCAATAATGCCGATAGTCCCGGCTTTTTTCCTGGTTCCGTCCTGGAAGATATAATCAGTTCCGGTAGCCTGTGCCGTATCTTCAATGACATAAATGCCGGACTCCCCTGCAAGCTTCATAATACCCTCCATATCAGCACACTGCCCGAAAAGATGAACCGGCACTATTGCTTTTGTACGTGGAGATATTGCTTTTCTGACTTCTTCAACTGATATATTATAGGTATAGGGATCAGGGTCGATAAGAACCAGTTTCAGACCCAGCAAGGCAACCACCTCTACCGTAGAAATAAAAGTGAAATTTGTTGTAATTACTTCGTCTCCAGGTTTTAATCCAAGAGCCATCATTGAGATCTGAAGTGCATCGGTACCATTGGCACATGAAATAACATAATTGGACCCCAGGTATTTCTGAAGCTCCATTTCAAACAAGCCTACCTCGGGGCCCCTGATAAAAGCAGTGGAATTCAGTACATTTTTAATTGCAGTATCAATTTCAGATCCAAGCTTTTCATACTGAGCTTTAAGATCAACCATTTGTATATCTCTCATCAGATGCAGAATCTTTAGAACTACGAATATACTATTTTTTAGAGATACTTTTATGGGGGTGAGTACAAAAGATACCTTGGTGCTACTGGTGATTTCCCTTAGTATCCTTTGTGATTTTTTTTAATCACGAAGGATTTTCAAACCTGTATTCTAATCCTGATATTACAATAGATGTAAGTTTTTTCTTATTTTTGTATGGAATTAGGTTTCAGAAATGGATATTACAGCTTTCATACGGGAGTTATTATTCAGCCACGATTGTGTAATTGTTCCTGGATTTGGTGGTTTCGTCGGAAACTATACGCCTGCCCGTATTGATAAGGACACTGGTACATTTTATCCACCTGTAAAGCAAATTTCCTTTAACAGGAACCTTAATCATAATGATGGTCTCCTTGTT